>NZ_LEKG01000045.1:0-41903 GCF_001029515.1 Micromonospora sp. RV43
CCCCCGCGCCCGCCGAATACCGGGAGCCGGATCTCGCTGCGGCGGACCCGCTCGCGGCCGGCGCGGCGCCGTCGCGGGAGGTCGGCCGTCCGGCGCACCGCGAGGTGACGCCGCCCCGGCAGCGCACGCCGGAACGCCGGAACCGGCCGACCAAGCCGGTCCGGGTCCGCGCCCCGAAGATCAAGTTCGGCGACCGGGATCCGTCGGTCGAGCTGGCCATCACCGAGATCGCCGGGCACCTCACCTTCACCCCCAACACCGTCACCGCCTGGTACTGGCTGCCCGAGGTGCGGTGGGCGTTCCGGCCGGACGCCGAACGCGAGGCCCTGCTCTCGGCGATCTCCGAGCAGTACGCCGGGCTCGCCGGGTTCCGGCTGCACCTGCGCCGCACCACCCGGCCCTTCCCGGCCGACGAGTGGGCCCGCACCATCGACGCGCACACCGCCGCCCCGCTGCCCGACGTACCGGGCACCACCGGCTGGGCCGACCACCTGGTCGCCGCCCAGCGGCACCTCATGGCGGTCAACCACGCCGAGGGCCAGACCTACCTCGGTGTCACGTTCGCCCGCCGGTCGCTCGGCGACTCGCTCACCGAACGACTCCTGCGCACGTTCGGCCGGGGCACCGCCGACGGCGAGCGGCGTCGGCTGAGCCGTACCGTCGAGCAGTTCGACGAGGTCCTCGGCGCGTTCGGCATGCGCGGGCGCCGGGTCACCGCACCCGAGCTGGAATGGCTGCTCTACCGCTCGGTGGCGCTGTGCATGGCCCCGCCCGGCGTCCTGTCCCCGATCACCAACGGCCGGTGGGAACGCGGCGACCTGCTGGCCCTCACCGAGCAGGTCGAGCGCTACCGCACCCCGTACGGCTCGACGGTGAAGCTGGTCAACCGGATGACCGGCGAGGAACGCCACGTCGCCGTGCTCGCGGTCGGCCGGATGGAGCCGCTGGAGATCCCCGAGCGGCACGAGCCCTGGCTGCACTTCCACGAGCGCCTGCCGTGGCCGATGGAGCTGTCCACCCGGGTCGACATCCTCGGCCCCAACGACTCCTTCCGGAACCTCGAACACCGGCTCCGGATGATCCGCTCCCAGCAGCTCGACTACGCCGAGCACGGCATCGACGCCCCGCCCGAGCTGGAACGGCTGGCCAAGCGCGCGCTGGTGATCGGCGACGAGATGACCACCGGTCTGCCCGTCGACTCGGCCCGGGCACACGGCTGGCACCGGATCGCGGTCGGCGGGCGTACCCGGGAGGAGTGCCTGGAACGGGCCCGGCGGCTCATCCAGCTCTACTCCCGGGAGCTGCGGATCTCGCTCCAGCACCCGAAGAACCAGGACTGGCTGGCCCGCGAGTTCATCCCCGGCGAGCCGATCGCCAACACCGGCTACGTCCGGCGGATGCCGGTCAACCTGCTCGCTGCCGCGCTGCCCCAGGCCGCGTCCACAGTCGGCGACCGGCGCGGCGACCTGATCGGGCGCACCGCCGGCACCTGCCGCCGGCCGGTCTTCCTCGACCTGCACTTCCCGATGGAGGTACGCGAGCGCTCCGGCCTCGCCGTCTTCGTCGCCGAACCCGGCGGCGGCAAGTCGACGCTGCTCGGCGCGCTCGGCTACCTGGCCGCGCGCCGCGGCGTGCAGGTGACGCTGCTCGACCCGTCCGGCCCGCTGGCCCGCCTCTGCGCCATGCCCGAACTGGCTCCGTACTCCCGGGTGCTCAACCTGACCGGCTCGGAACAGGGCACGCTCGCGCCGTACGCGCTGATCCCGACGCCGCTGCGCAGCGAGTTCGGCGCCGGTCCGGCGGGCGACCGCGAGTTCGAGATCGCCGTGTCGAACGCCCGCGCCGAGCGCCGGATGCTGGTGCAGGACATCTGCATGATGCTGGTGCCGCCGCAGGTGGCCCGGGAGGCGTCCACCGCCACGCTGTTCCGGCACGCCGTACGCCAGGTGCCCGCCGAGGAGACCTCCACGCTCGACGACGTGGTGACCTGCCTCCAGGGGCTCGACGACGACGCCGGCCGCGAACTGGCACACCTGCTGCTCGACACCGCCGAGATGCCGCTGGCCATGCTCTTCTTCGGCCGGCCGCCGGAAGGGCTGCTCGGCGCCGACGCCGCGCTCACCGTCATCACCATGGCCGGTCTGCGGCTCCCCGACCTCAAGATCGAGCGGGAGTACTGGTCGGCCGAGGAGGCGCTCGCGCTGCCGATGCTGCACACCGCGCACCGGCTCGCCGTACGCCGCTGCTACGGCGGGTCGATGTCCTCCCGGAAGCTGGTCGGCCTCGACGAGGCGCACTTCATGGAGGGCTGGCGGTCCGGGCGCTCGTTCCTGGTCCGGCTCGCCCGCGACTCCCGTAAGTGGAACCTGGCAGCGCTCGTCGCGTCGCAGAACCCGAAGGACATCCTCGGCCTCGACGTGCAGAACCTCGTCTCCACCGTCTTCGTCGGCCGGATCGCCGAGGACAGCGAGATCGCCTCCGAGGCGCTGCGACTGCTGCGGGTGCCTGTCGACGACGGTTACGAAGCGACACTCGCCTCGCTCTCCCAGGCGGACAGCGGATCGGCCAACCGGCTCGGCTTCCGCGAGTTCGTCATGCGCGACGTCGACGGGCGCGTGCAGAAGGTCCGGGTCGACGTGTCGTACGTCGACGGGCTGCTGGAGCACCTGGACACCACCCCCGCCGCGGTCGCCCAGGCCGCCGGGATACTGCCGACCGTCCTGGCTGATCTGGAGGCGTGACATGGCGAGGGCCCGGGCACGGATCGCGGCGCTCCTCCTCACGCTCGGCGTACTCGCCGGGGCCACGATCTCCTGGCCGGTGATCGGGGCGGCCACACCCGCGTACGCCGCCGCGCCGGTCACCCAGGCGCGGGCCGAGCTGTGCAGCACCAAGGAGTGGCAGGCCGACTTCCGGTCCTGCGTCGGCAGGCTCAAGGCGGTCAGCGAGGACCAGGTCGAGTGCCGCAACGCGCCGGTGCCCGCCGCGCCGGACTCGGGCCTGGCCGGCTGGTTCGCGTCCCGGCCCGACTCGGCGAAGGAGCCCGGCCCGAAGGGCCTCTACAGCGACTACGGGTACGCCGGGTACAGCTACAACACGTACGACATCGACGGCGGCTGCGCTTCCTCCGTGCTGCATCCGGACTACCGCTTCACGACGATGGTCGCCAACGGCGAGTTCATGTTCGCCAACGCGGTGATCGGTGCCTCGAACGCGCTGCGCGAGCGCGCCTGGGATCCGCGGACGATGTGGAGCTGGGCCGACCCGCTGGTGGAGCAGGCCACGAAGGCCGTCTACCAGAAGGTGTTCAGCGTCTTCGGCATCATCACCGTCTGCGTGGTCGGCCTCTACCTGCTCTGGCGGTCCCGCCAGTCGGACATGAGCAACGCGATGACCACCGCGGGCTGGGCGCTGCTGGTGATGGTGGCGGTGACCGCGCTGGCCGCATGGCCGGTCAAGTCCGCGAACATCGCCGACAACACGCTGATCAGCACGCTGGGCGTGGTGCACGACGCGGTCGGCCCGTCTACCAAGGACACCCCGCCAGGCCAGTGTGACGACCCAAATCCGCAGGCGTGCAAGGATCACCGTCCCCCCGCCGTGCGCGCGAGCGACACGGCGACCGAGACGATGCTCTACCGGAACTGGCTGCGCGGTGTGCTCGGTTCGGCGGACAGCGAGACCGCGAAGAAGTACGGCCAAGCGCTCTACGACGCGAAGTCGCTCACCTGGGACGAGGCCGCGTCGATCCGGTCCAACCCGGCCACCCGCGACGTGGTCATCAAGGCCAAGCAGCAGCAGTGGGCCAAGGTCGCCGAGCAGATCAAGACCGAGGACCCGGAGGCGTACGAGTACCTCCAGGGCACCCGGGACATGGACCGGATCGGCGCCGGGTTCATCGCGGTGCTGGCCTCGGTGCTGTTCGCCATGTTCGACCTCACGGCGTCGCTGCTGGTGCTGCTCGGCTTCCTGATCTTCCGCTGGGCGGTGATCGCCGCGCCGATCCTCGGCACTGTCGGCCTGATGCGCCCGGCCAGCGCCGGCCTCCGGCGGCTGGCGAACGCGGTGGTCGCCGCCGTCTTCAACATCGCCATCTTCGGCACCGGCGCGGCCATCTACCTCTTCGCCGTCGACCTGATCATGAACACCGCCACGCTGCCCGGCTGGCTCCAGGTGGTCCTGGTCTGGCTCTGCGGTGTGGTCGGCTGGTTGCTGCTGCGGCCGTACCGCCGGATCACCCAGCTCGGCGGCAAGGACAGCAGCGAGGCGGTCAGCTCGGCCGGCTCCTGGCACCGCCGGTTCTTCCGGGACATGCGGATCGCCGCACGGCTGGACGTGGCCGAGCCCGGCGGCACCAACGAACCGGCGATCGGCAAGCGCCGCACCGTCACGGCCGACCAGCGCAGCCTCCGGCCGGAGGCCCGGCACGAGGATCCGGCGCACAGCGCCACACCCGCCGAGCGGGAACGGCCGGACGGGCGGGAAAGGCCGGAGGAGGAGCCCGCGAGCGGACGGCCGGGTGAGCGTCCCGGTGGCACTCCCCGCCCCCGGCGCGCACCGTCGACCTGGACCGAGCCGGACGTGCCGGAGGAGGCGCCCTCCTACGCCGTCTACCGGCCGGACTCGGCGGGCCGCGGCACCGCACCGGCCCGGCCGGCGCCGCGCATCCGCTCCGAGGCCCGGTGAGTCCGGTGCGACGCGCGCTGGAATTCCTCTTCACCCGGGTCCTCCGGTCCCGGATCGGGGTCGCTCTCATGATCGCCGTGCTGGTCTTCGGGGTGATCGGCGCGGCCCGCCTCGTCGCCGGACCCGGCGATCCGGGCCTCGGCCTGACCAGCCGCCCCACCCAGCCGATCAGCACCGCGGACCCGGAGGCCGGTGACGACGGCGTACTCGCCAGCCCGCCGACTGCGGTCGCCCCGAAGACCCGGCCGGGCGAGGACACGCCGGAGCAGGTCGCCGGTCGGTTCACCACCGCGTGGCTGAGCGGCCCGGGCAGCAGCGGCGACGCGTGGCAGGCCCGCCTGCGGCCGCTCTCCACCCCGGCGCTGGCCGAGAAGATGACTGATGCCGACCCGGAGACAGTGCCCGCACGGAAGACCACAGGCACCCCGGCGCTCCGGCCCCGAACCGAGTCCTTCGTGGAGGCGGTGGTTCCGCTGGACAACGGCACGCTCCGGCTCGAACTCGTCGCACCGGACGGACCCTGGCTGGTGGACGCGATCGACTGGGAGCGGTCGTGACCGCCGGCCCGGCCGTCGCCGGACAGGTCCGCCGGAAGCTGCGCCTGGGCGTGGTCGCCACCGCCGTCACGAGCGTGCTCGCCCTGCTCTGCTGCGTCGGCGGGGCCGGCGCCTTCCTCCTCACCGAACTCGGCGGCGACGAGGACGACCCGAAGCTCGCGGCCCTGAACTGCGACCCCACCTACCAGGTGAACCTGACCGGCGACATGCCGCGCTTCGCCGAGTACGGCGAGCGTCAGCTGCGCAACGCCGCGGTCATCATCAAGGTCGGCCAGGACATGAAGCTTCCCGCCCGCGGCTGGGTGATCGCGCTGGCCACCGCGATGCAGGAATCAGCACTGCGCAACCTCGCCAACAGCACGGTGCCGGCGTCGCTCGCGCTGCCGCACGAGGGGGTCGGCGCCGACCACGACTCGCTGGGCCTGTTCCAGCAGCGGCCCGGGTGGGGCAGCGTCGAGCAGCGGATGACGCCCTCGTACGCGGCCCGCAAGTTCTACCAGAAGATGGAGAAGGTGCCGGACTGGCAGCAGCGCCCGCTCACTGTGGTCGCCCAGAAAGTCCAGGTCAGCGCCTACCCCGACGCCTACGCCAAGCACGAGGAACTGGCCGGAGCCATCGTCGACGCGCTGGCCGGCGGCGCCGCCCGGACCGTGGAGATCGCCGGCAAGGCGGTGTGCGACGCCGCGGCTGGAGACCGGATAGCCGCCTCCGGCTGGACCGCGCCGCTGCCCGGCGGCGTGGTCTCCGGTTTCCGCACCACGGCCCGCCCCAGCCACCACGGCGTGGACCTGGCCGCCTCGAAGGGCACGCCGATCCACGCCGCCTCGGCGGGCCGGGTGCTGGTGGCCCGCTGCGACCCCGACCGCTCCGGGCGGCGGGACTGCGACCGGGACGGCTGGCCGAACAAGGGCGGCTGCGGATGGTTCGTGGACATCCTGCATGCCGGCGGATTCATCACCCGCTACTGCCACATGGTCGAACGACCTCGCGTGGTGCCGGGTCAGGCGGTCGAGGCGGGCGAGGTCATCGGGATCTCCGGCAGCAGCGGCAACTCGTCCGGCCCGCACCTGCACTTCGAGGTGCACAAGAACGGCGACCGGTCCAGCAACGGGGCGGAGAACCCGGTGCCCTTCATGCGCAAGCGGGGCGCGCCCCTCGGCGAGACCGGGTGAGGCCGGGCGGATGAGCAACCCCCTGCCCGACCCGTTCGCCGACCGGCCCGACTGGGCGCCGCTGCCGCCCCGGCCGGTGGAGACCGTGCCTGCCACCGGCGGCACCGAGCTGCGCGGCCGCCGCGTGCTCGTCGGCCTGCCCGGCCTCGGCTGGCGTGGCGACCTGCGGGCCGACGAGCGGGTGGTGCAGGGCAGCCGCACCTACGTACCGGTGATCCCGGAACACGAGTGGTACCGGGCCGAGGCCGAGCAGGTGGAGGTGTTCGCGCCGCTGGTACCTGTGGAACGGGTCTGGGTGGAGACCATCGGTGAGCGGCGGCCGGCTGCCGGGGCGAGCGCCCCGGGTCTCCGGCTGGTCTCGCTGGACGTGCCGGAACGCCGGCCACCCACGCCGGTGTTCGAGGCCGACGCGGTGACCGGGCGGCGCGTGGTGCACGTGGACAACGGCGTGGAACGACGCGACCTGCGTGCCGTCACCGAGACCTACTCCGGCGCGGACGGCGACATCTGCGTGCGGGTGGCCCCGGAACTGGAGTGGTACCGATGGGCCTGGCGCGGCCAGGCGCCGACCACGTTGGAGGTGCCGGTGCACCTGCTCTGGCTTGAGTAGGCCTCAGCCGACCTTACTCGCACCGCAGACGCGCCAGCCGTCCTTGTTGTCCGTCAAGTCGAATCGCCACATTTCCCGACGACTACTTACCGATTGGCCATCTTTTGAGCTGGAGATGGCAAGTGTCGTGGTAACCGATTCGCCCGATCCATTGTCGGCTTGAAGCAATGGGCCCCAGCTCACTTTGATCGAGACGCCGAAGTTGGCCTCGCGCTGCTCAAGCTCGGTCCTGAGATCACGCATGCCACCGATCCCGTCACTGTCATTACAAGTGAATTCCTGGGCCTTCGTGTCGTTCCGGTCGATAAGGTAGGCCCGGATGTAGTTGGCCACCACGACGTCGGGGGCGCTTCGGTCCGGGGCGGTCGCGCGGTCGTACAGCACGAACCCGACCACACCGCCCACGGTGCACAGCACCGCCAGCACCCCCGCGACGACAGCGAGCACTGTGCGCACCGGGCGCTTGGGGCGTACCGGGGCGGGAGCGGGCGCGAGGGGCGCCAACTGCTCCGGCGGGGTCCGCTGCGCCGGTACTCGGGACACCTGGGAACCGGCGGGGGGCTGCACTGATTCCACCTCCTGAGGCTATCGGCTGCGCGTCGCGTACCCAATGCCTGGAACCGGCGGATCGTGGCGAACCGCCGGGCGGACGCCGACCGGCGGCGGGGTGAGGCTGCTCACCGCCGACCAGCTCACCGCGCCGACCGACATCCCGGTGGACGGCCGCCGCCTGGGTTACCGTCACACCTCGGGGAGGACATGTCGGCCTCGGAAAGAGAGGTGGACGCGGTGGCGACTCCGAAGGCGCGCGCCGGCCGGGCCGCCGCGCTGCACCGCCGGGCCGAGGCCGCCGCGACGGCGGCGGCGGGCATCCTCGACGAGATCCGGCCCGCGCCGGCCGACCACCACCGGCAGTACGAGCTGGCCGAGCGCCTGCGGGCGGCTGCAGAAGTAGCTGCGCCGGGTTGGGCCGGCGGGCCGCTGGAGTCGCTGAGCGCGACGACGCCTCCCGGTGACGGCCTGCCGCCGCTGGTCCGGGTGGGCACCGCGGCGCCGCTCGACGACGCCCGCTTCCCCGCGCTGGTGCCGTTGCTCGGCAGCGGCCATGTGAGCCTCGACGCCGACGCCTCCGACGCCCGGGTGGCCGGGCTGCTCCGCGCGCTGCTGCTGCGCGTGTTCGCCGCGACCCCGGCGGGCGCGCTACTGGCCCGCGCGGTCGACGACGGTTCCGGTGCGACGTTCGCCGGGTACGCGCCGCTCGCCGACGCCGGCCTGCTGCCACCGCCCGCCACCGACCTCGCCGGGATGCGTGCGGTGCTGGCCGAGGCGGAGCAGTGGGTGGCGGCCGGAACGGCCCGGCAGCGCGGGCACGACCGGACGCTGCTGCTCGTGGTGGCCGCGCTGCCCGACGGTACGACCACCGCCGACCTGGACCGGCTCGCCGGACTGGCCGAGGGCGGGCCGCGCGCCGGGCTGCATCTGGTGCTCGCCGGCTGGCCGGACGGCAGTCCGCTGCCGCGCGCCACCCCGGTCACGGTCCGCACCGCGTACGCGCTGGTCGGCGACCCGCCCGGCGCCGGCTTCAGCAGTCCCGGCGCCGAGCCGCCGGTCGGCTTGAACTCGCCCGTGTTCCTCGACGAGGATCCGCCCGCCGATCTGGTCGCGGACGTGTGCGCGCGGTTGGCCCGGCAGATCGAGGACGGCTCCCGCCTCTCGCTGCGTGACCTGCTGCCGGCCGACGGCTTCTGGACGGCCGGCTCGGCCGACGGACTGAGCACCACTGTGGGTGACGCCGCCGGGCGCCCGGTCAGCCTGGGCTTCACCGAGCTGACGCCGCACTGGCTGGTGAGCGGCCGGGGTCAGGCGGGCCGGTCGGCGTTCCTGACCGACGCACTGTTCGGCCTCGCCGCCCGGTACGGCCCGGACGAGCTGGCGCTCTACCTCGCCGACCTGGCCGACGGCGAGTCGTTCGTGGAGTTCCTCCAGACCGAGCGGGACCGTTCCTGGGTGCCGCAGGTGCGCGCCACCGGGATGGCGGCCGACCGGGAGTACGTGGCCGACCTGTTCGGCGAGCTGGAGGCGGAGCTGCGCCGCCGCGAGGAGGCGTCCCGGCGGGCCGGTGGGCAGCGCTACGCCGAGCTGCGCCAGCACCAGCCGCTCCCACGCATCGTCTGCGTGGTCGACAACTTCCCGCTGGCGCTGCGCGAGCGGGACCGGCTCGCCGCCGACCTGCTGGCCCGGCTGGACGCGCTCGCCCGCGCCGGCCGGTCGTACGGGATCCACCTGGTGCTGGCCGGCGAGGGTGACCTGGGCATCGGCGGCCCACGTGACCCGCTGCTCGGCCAGTTCCCGGTGCGGGTGGCGCTGCCCGGCGGCTCGGCGGTGCTGGAACCGGCGAACGACTCGGCCGCCGGGCTGCCGGTGGGCAGCGCGGTGGTGAACACGGCGGGTGGCCTGGGCGGTCCGCGCGGCGCGACCCGGGGGCACGAGCGGATGATCCGTTTCCCGGATCCGTACGAGGATCCCGCGGTCCTGACCGACCTGCGGCGACGGCTCTGGGAGGCGCGGGACGAGTCGGCGACCCCGCCGGTGGTCTTCGCCGGGTACGCCCGCCCGCTGCTCGCCAACGATCCGCGGCACCGGGCCGCACTCGCCGGCCGGGCCCACGCGCCCGCCGCGTTGCTGGGCCGGGCGGTGGACGTGCGGCGGTCCACCGTGACGGTGCCGCTGGGGCCGGGCGCGGGGCGGAACCTGGCCGTCCTGGGGCGGGACGAGGAGGCCGAGCGGCTGCTGGTCACGGCGGTACGCAGCGCGGCGGCAGCGCATCCGGGCGCGGCCCGGTTCGTGCTGGCGCCGCTGGCGAACGGCTCGGCCGAGCCGGCCGGGGTGCTCGCCGCCGAGCTGGCCGGACGCCACCGGGTGGAGACGGTCGACGCGGCCGGGCTGCGGACCGCCATGGAGTCGGATGAGCCGGGCTACCTGGTGGTGTTCGGGCTGGACGTGCCGGACGCCACCGAGCTGCCGCCCGACCTGCTGCGGACGCTGCTGCTGGAAGGCCCGCCCGCCGGCCGGCACCTGCTCGGCTGGTGGCGGACACCGGCTCCGCTGGCCGGACTGCTCGGCCCGGAGGGCGAGGTGGACAAGCTCACCGCCGTGGCGGTCACCGACGTTCCGGGCGGCCGGCTGGAGCAGCTCTTCGACCGCCCGGTCTGGTGGCGGCCCCGGCCGGGACGCGCGGTGCTCTGGGACGGCCCTGATGAGCAGGGCACGGTCTTCGTGCCGTTCGGCACGGCCGAGGTGGCGACCGCGCGGGTCGAGCCGGACCCGCGGGCGACTGACCGCGCCGGGGAGGGGGCGGCATGAGCGAGACCGGCACGGCCGTACCGGGGCCCCGTGCGGGTGGCCCGACCACAGTGGCGGACCCCGCCGAGTCGGCCTGGGCGGAGTACGTCGCTGCCGCGCGGGCGCTCGACGGCGTACGCCGGGCGGCGGCCACCGCTGCCGGGGAGCAGGCACGGTCGGTGGCCGCGGCCCGCGAGGAGCTGACAGCGGTACGCGAACGACTGGCGCCGCAGCAGTCCCGGCTGCGTGATCTGGGCGTACCGGCGATGTCGCTGGTCCCGACGCCGCCGGAGGTGACCGAGGCGGCCCGGTCGATGGCGGGTGGGCCGTCGGCGGTGCTGGCGGTGCTGCGCGCGGCCGGGGACTGGGCGGACGCGGCGGACGACACGCTGAGCGCGCGTGGCCTGCCGCGGCTGGCCCGGTGGCCGTCCCGCCCCCGCAACCTGCTGGTGTACGGGCCGCTGGCGCTCGTGGTGCCGCTGCTCCAGTTGCTGCTCTACGCGGTCGCCGGTCCGGGGCCGGTGACAGTGCTGGCGCTGCTCGTGGGGCTGCCGCTGCCGGCTGTCGCGTTCATGCTGGGCTGGCTCGCGGTGGGGCGTGTCTTCCGCCCGCGGCCCACCGACCGGGTGGACCGGACACCCCGCTTCGGCGCCCTGGTCTGTCTGGTCCCGGCGGTGCTCACCGCCGCCGGCCTGCTGCTCGCCATGCTGCCCGACTGACGACGGCCGCGCCCTCCCGGGCGGGAGTACGCGGCCGTCGATGTCGGTCGGGAGTCAGCGGGCCATGATCAGCGCCATCGCCTCGGCCCGCGACTTCGCGTCGTTCTGGAGGCCGCCGCGCACGGCGGACGTGATGGTCTTCGCGCCGGACTTCTGGATGCCGCGCATCGCCATGCACATGTGCTCGCACTCCAGCACCACGATCACGCCGCGCGGGGCGAGGCTGGACATCAGCAGGTCGGCGATCTGCGAGGTCAGCCGCTCCTGCACCTGCGGCCGGCGGGCGAACACCTCGACCAGCCGGGCCAGCTTGGACAGGCCGGTGATCCGGCCGTCCGGGCCGGGGATGTAGCCGATGTGCGCGCTACCCCGGAACGGCAGCAGGTGGTGCTCGCAGAGGCTCATCACGTCGATGTCCCGGACGAGCACCAGCTCCTCGTGGTTGGCCTCGAACGTGGTGCGGAGCACCTGCGCGGGGTCGACCCGCAGGCCGGCGAAGAGTTCGGCGTACGCGCGGGCGACCCGGGCGGGCGTCTGCTGGAGGCCGTCACGGTCCGGGTCCTCGCCGACAGCGATGAGGATCTCGCGGACCGCCTTCTCGATCCGGGCGAGGTCGACGCTGTCCTCCACCGGGCCACCGGTGAGCTTGCCGCTGATCAGGCGCGCGGCCACGTAGTCGAGCGCGTCGTCCCCGTCGGGCTCGGTCGCGGAGACGGCCGACTCCCTGTGGTGGGAGCCGGCCGTCGTCGGATCGCTGTTCAGTGCGTACCGTCCGAGTTGTTGCTGGAACCACCGATCGAGGCGGCGGCGTCGGCGCGGGACTGCGCCGCCAGCGCCTCCTTCTCGGCCGGCGTGAGCACCGGCGGCTCGGTGGAGGGCAGACGCTTGCCGAAGCCGTGGTACGGCGCCATCGGCGGGCGCTTGACCACCCGCGCGCAGATCCGGGCCATGTCGGCGGTGGAGAGCGTCTCCTTCTCCATCAGCTCCAGGACCATGTTGTCCAGGACGTCCCGGTATTCCACCAGGATCTCCCAGGCCTCGTCGTGGGCCAGCTCGATCAGCGCGCGCATCTCGCCGTCGATCTCGGCGGCCACCGCGTCGGAGTAGTCCCGCTCGTGGCCCATGTTGCGGCCGAGGAACGGCTCGTCGCCGCTGGTGCCGTACTTGATCGCACCGAGCTTGGAACTCATGCCGTACTGCGTGATCATCGCGCGGGCCAGCTGCGTGGCCTTCTCGATGTCGTTGCCGGCGCCGGTGGTCGGCTCGTGGAAGACCAGTTCCTCGGCCGCCCGGCCACCCAGCGCGTACGCCAGGGTGTCGATCATCTCGGCCCGGGTCTGGGTGTACTTGTCCTCCGTCGGGAGGACGAGCGTGTGACCCAGCGAGCGGCCCCGGGACAGGATGGTCACCTTGTGCACCGGCGCGGCGTGCGGCAGCGCCCAGGCGACCAGCGCGTGCCCACCCTCGTGGTACGCGGTGATCTTCTTCTCCTGGTCGCTCATCACCCGGGTCCGGCGCTGCGGGCCGGCGATCACCCGGTCGATCGACTCCTCCAGGGAGTCGTTGGTGATCGCCCGCTGCTCCTTACGAGCGGTGAGCAGCGCGGCCTCGTTGATCACGTTGGCCAGGTCGGCGCCGCTGAAGCCCGGGGTACGCCGGGCGACCGCGTCGAGGTCGACGTCGGGCGTGAACGGCTTGCCCTTGGCGTGCACCCGCAGGATGGCCTTGCGGCCCTCCATGTCGGGGGCGTCGACCGGGATCTGCCTGTCGAACCGGCCCGGGCGCAGCAGCGCCGGGTCGAGGATGTCCGGCCGGTTGGTGGCGGCGATCAGGATGACGCCGCCCTTGGTGTCGAAGCCGTCCATCTCGACAAGCAGCTGGTTGAGCGTCTGCTCCCGCTCGTCGTGACCGCCGCCCATGCCGGCGCCACGGTGGCGGCCGACCGCGTCGATCTCGTCGACGAAGACGATCGCCGGGGCGTTCGACTTGGCCTGCTCGAACAGGTCGCGGACGCGGCTGGCGCCGACACCGACGAACATCTCGACGAAGTCGGAGCCGGAGATGGAGTAGAAGGGCACCCCGGCCTCGCCGGCGACCGCGCGGGCCAGCAGCGTCTTACCGGTACCGGGCGGGCCGAACAGCAGCACGCCCTTCGGGATCTTGGCGCCCAGGGCCTGGTATTTCGCCGGGTTCTGCAGGAAGTCCTTGATCTCGTGCAGTTCCTCGACGGCCTCGTCCGCACCCGCGACATCAGCGAAGGTGGTCTTCGGCGTGTCCTTGGTGATCATCTTCGCCTTGGACTTGCCGAAGTTGAGCACCCGGGAGCCGCCGCCCTGCATCTGCGACATGAAGAACAGCAGCAGGAGCACGAGCAGCGCGATGGGAAGCAGGTTGACCAGCAGGCTGACCCAGATGCTGTCCGACGACACCTTGGTGTCGACCGGGCCGGTGATGCGGTCCGCCGCCTCGGCCTCGCGTACCTGGTTCCAGACCTGGCCGCCGACCTCGTACGGGAACTGCGCCTCGATCTTGTCAGTGGTGGTGTCGCCGTCGAACTTGGCCTTGTCCTTCAGGTCGAGCTGGAGCGTCTGCTCCTTGTCCTGGAAGACGACCTTCTCGATGCCACCCTTGTTGAGCTGGTCGAGCGCGACGGACGTGTCCACCCGGTGGTAGCTGGGACCAGCGGTGAACAGTTGACTGAGCACAACGGCGCCGAGGATGACCAGGATGATCCAGACCACCGGTCGGCGGAAGAAACGCGTACGTTCCATGCTGTAGTCGGGTGCCGAGGCGCCCGCATCCTCCTGATCGACGTCCTGACCGTCTGAATGGTGTCGCCGCCTTGAGCGGCGGCCGGGGCCGCCGTGCGGGCCGGCCCGACCCCCGGGGCACGCAAACTGCCGCACCACGGTCATTCGACGGTACACCGTACGCGCGACGAGTGAGCTTGCGAGCCCGGCACTTACGCGTAGGGCGAACCCGGGTTTGAGCCGGCGTGGCGGGGAGCTCCCACCCGGCCCGCCCACACCGCACGGTCACGCGGTTCGAGGGGCCGGGCGTGGAGGGTGCCTCCACGTCACCGGTCCCTACCGTAGACCGGAAGACTGAGAGCCCGCTGAATGTCAGCTGACGAAGGGCTCGGCAAACCCTCAGGCCCGCGCGTACACCTCGGGCTTGAGCACCCCGACGTAGGGCACCTCGCGGTACCGCTCGCCGAAGTCGAGCCCGTAGCCCACGACGAACTCGGTGGGGATGTCGAACCCGACGTACTTGACCGGGACCTGCACCTTGACCGCGTCCGGCTTGCGGAACAGCGCGACCACCTCGACGCTCGCCGCGGAGCGCGACTCCAGGTAGCGCAGCAGCCAGGACAGCGTCAGGCCGGAGTCGACGATGTCCTCGACGACCACCACGTGGCGGCCGGCGATGTCCCGGTCCAGGTCCTTGAGGATGCGGACCACGCCGGACGAGGTGGTGCCCTGGCCGTAGGACGAGACGGCCATGAACTCCAGCTCGGCGGGCGGGCCCTGGCGGCCCAGCGCGCGGGCGAAGTCGGCCATGAACATGACCGCTCCCTTGAGCACACACACGAGCAGCAGGCCGTCCTCGACGTGGGCGTAGTCCGCCGAGACCTGCTTGGCCAGCTCCGCGGTCTTGTCGCGGATCTGCGCCTCCGAGATGATCACGTGGTCGATGTCGGCGTCGTACCAGGAGCCGTCAGCCATGCTCCTAGCCTGCCGTACGCCCCCGCGCCGCCGTCGGCGGGGCCGCCCCTTTTGGCGCGGTCCCGCCGGGGATTTTCGGCGCGAACTGAATAAATCACCTCAGCAGGTACGGGAGCGCCAGCGCTGCCCGTCGTCGCTCGGCTTCCAGTCGGCCGAGTCGCGGGTGTCGGCGGTGAACCCGAAGGCGCTGGCGCCGACGAGAAGGAGCAGGAAGAGCAGGAGCAGCAGAACGGTCATGGCGGCGCTCGCTTTCGCATGGTTGAGACTGTTTTCGCCGCCGGTGCGCACCGGACACCATTGATTCTGCGGGCCACCGACCGATCCGGACAGTGGCAGGAATGTCATCGGGCATCGATTTCCTGCCACCTGTCGGGTTACCCTCGTCACATGCTCCGCTCGGTCGCCGTCATCGCCATGGACCACGTCGCCGCCTTCGAACTCGGCGTGCTCGCCGAGGTCTTCGGCACCGACCGCACCGCCGACGGCTTCCCCGGATACCGGTTCGACGTCTGCACCGCCGACGGCGGCGCGGTCCGCAGCCGCTCCGGGTTCCTGCTCACCCCCACCGCCGGCCTGGGCCCGGTCGAGGACGCCGACCTGGTGGCGGTCCCCGCGCACGCCGACGGCACCCCGGTCCCCGAGCCGGTGCTCGCCGCGCTGCGCCGCGCCGCCGACCGGGGCGCCTGGCTGCTCAGCGTCTGCGCCGGCGCGTTCGTCCTCGGCGAGGCGGGCGTACTAGACGGGCGCGACTGCACCACCCACTGGCGGTACACCGACGAACTCCAGCAGCGCTTCCCGGCCGCCCGGGTCCAGTGCGACTCGCTCTACGTGCAGGACGACCGGCTGCTCACCAGCGCCGGCACCGCCGCCGGCATCGACGCCTGCCTGCATCTGGTACGCCAGGAGCACGGCTCCGCGGTGGCGACCCGGCTGGCCCGCCGGATGGTGGTGCCGCCGCACCGCGACGGCGGCCAGTCGCAGTACGTCGAGGCGCCGATCCCCAAGGCGCCGGAGGCACCCACGCTGGAACCGGTGCTGGAATGGTTGATGGGACACCTGCGGCGACAGGTGACAGTGGACGAGCTGGCGGCGCGCGCCGGGATGGCCCCACGTACGTTCGCCCGCAGGTTCCGCGCCGAGACCGGCACCACCCCGCACGACTGGGTGACCAACCAGCGGGTGCTGCTGGCCCGGCACCTGCTGGAGGACACGTCACTGAGCGTGGAGGGCGTCGCCGAGCAGGCCGGTTTCGGCGACGCGGCGGCGCTGCGGCACCACTTCACCCGCCGGGTGGGCACCACCCCGCTCGCCTACCGCACCACTTTCCGAGACCGCCAGACCACCTGACCCGCCCCACACCGCCGGCGCCTCTGGAGCGGTGATCAAGGAGTTTGCGGGCTGGGGAGGGCCGGAACGTGACCAGAAAGCCTTGATCAACGGGGGGCAAGGGGGGCCGTCCGCTCGGGTCAGGGCAGGAGGTGACCCGCGTGGCGGCGTACCTGGTGGTTGCCGGGTAGGTGCACCGGGCCCTGTCCGCGCCACGCCGTGACCAGGGCGTCCAGCGCGGCCACGTGCCTGTGGGACAGCGCGGCCGGCGCGGCGCCCAGCTCGCGGGCCCAGGTGTGCAGCACCCGGGTACGGACGGCGGCCGGCAACTCGGCGAGCCCGGCTACGGACAGCCCGCCCTCCCTGGTCCGGACGTCGGCGAGCGCGGCGTCGGCGAGCGCGTCGAGCGCGGCGTTGTCGGCCGCGAGCAGTCCGGCGGTCCGGGCCAGGTTCGCCACCACCCCCGGCCCGAGCGCGTCGACGAGCGCCGGCAGCGCGTCGGCCCGGACCCGCGCCCGGGCGTACGCGGGGTCGGCGTTGTGCGGGTCCGCCCACGGGTCGAGCCCGAGCGCTTCGCAGGCGGCCCGGGTGTCGGCGCGCGGGACGTCGAGCAGTGGGCGCAGCAGGGGTACCCCGTCGACGTCGCGCCGCTCCGGCATCCCGGACAGCCCGCGCGGTCCGGCGCCCCGGGCCAGCGCCAGCAGGACTGTCTCGGCCTGCTCGTCGCGCGTGTGCCCGAGCAGCACACCGACTGCGTCGAATCGGTGGGCGGCCGCGATCAGCGCCTCGTACCGGGCCTCGCGGGCGGCCGCCTCCGGACCGCCGGGCCGGCCGTCCACGCGTACCGGAAGCACCTCGACCGGGTCGAGCCCTTCGGCGCGGGCCCAGTCGGCGACCGCCTCGGCCCGTTCCGCCGACCCGGCTTGCAGGCCGTGGTCGACCGTCACCAGGCCGGCCTGCCGTCCGAGCCGGGGGGCCACGAACGCGGTGGCGGCGGCGAGCGCGAGCGAGTCGGCCCCACCGGAGCAGGCCACCAGCACCGGGCCGCCGCCGGGCAGGCCGGTCAGCACCCGGCGGACGGCGAGCCGCACGGCGGCGACGGCGGGAGCAGGCGACGGCGAGCGACGCGACCGGGCGCCGGAATCCGCCCGGCCCGCGGAGGAAGCCCGACCGAGCGGACCAGCCGAACCGGCCGGATCAGCCGACGGGCGGGGTGGCACCGGCGGGCCCGTGTACGCGTGACACCCAGGCGTCCGGGTCGCCCAGCTCGTCCAGGCGGGGCAGCGTCAGCGGGGACGAGAAGATCTTGTTGAAGCCCTGCATGCCCACCCGGTCGACGACGCCGTGCACGAACTTGCGGCCCTCGGCGTACTGGCGCATCTTGACCTCGATGCCGAGCAGCCGCCGGATCGCCTTCTCCAGCGGGTTGCCGGACTCGCGGCGGCGGTTGAACGCCGCCCGGATCGACTCGACGCTGGGGATGACCTGCGGGCCGACGCCGTCCATCACGAACTCGGCGTGGCCCTCCAGCAGCGTCATCAGCGCGGTCAGCCGGTCCAGCACCGCGCGCTGCGCCGGGGTCTGCACGATGTCCAGCACGCTGGCCCGGCTCTCCGGGTCCTTGACCGCGTCGGAGAGCGTGGCCACGCCGCGGCGGAGCCGTTCCAGCAGGTGCTCGCCGCCCTGGGAGGCGTCCACGAACGCCTGCACCTCGCCGAGGAAGTACGCGCGCATCCACGGCACGGCGGTGAACTGGGTGCGGTGGGTCACCTCGTGCAGGCACACCCAGAGCCGGAAGTCACGCGAGTCGGCGCCGAGCTTCCGCTCGACCTCCAGAATGTTTGGGGCCACCAGCAGCAGCTGGCCGGGGTCGCCGGCGAAGACCTCGTACTGGCCGAGCACGCGGCCGGAGAGGTACGCCAGCACGGTGCCGGCCTGCACACCCGTGACCCGGGAGCCGATCGCCTCGGTGAGCGCGCCCGGCCGCTTGTCCCCGGAGAGACGCTCGACCAGCGGGGAGACCACCTCACGCAGCCCGGCGATGTTCGCCGCCGCCCAGTCCCGGCGGTCGACCACGCGTACCGGCGGGTGCGCGACCTGCGCACGCAGGCCGGTGTAGTCGGCGACGTGACCGGCCGCCTCCTCGGTCAGCCGGCGCAGGTCGCCGACCACGTCGGTGGCCTCGGCGTACGACACCCGGGGGCCCGACTTGCTCAGCGCCCCCGCTGTCGCGGCGGCCAGATCCCAGTCCACGAACTGCGCCATGAACCCACCGTACCCGCGCCGGAACACCCCCACCCGGGCTCGCGCCGGCCTATCGACGCCCGTCGGTCAGCGGCAGCCGCACCCGGCCAGCGCGGAGCTGATCCGGTCCAGCGCCGCCCGGGTGTCGTCCAGCGAGCCCTGGGTCCGGTCGGTGAGCACGGCGAACGTGAGCAGCCGGCCGTCGGCTGTGGTCACCGTGCCGGCGATCGCGTTGACGCCGCTCAGCGTGCCGGTCTTGGCCCGGACGACGCCCGCTCCGGCGCGGGTCGCCGCCGCGCGGTAGCGCTCGTCGAGCGTGCCGGACCAGCCGCCGACCGGCAGACCGCCGAAGATCGCGGCGAGTTCGGGGTGGCTGCCGTTGCCGGCGAGCGTGATCAGGTCGGTGAGCAGCGAGGGGCTGATCCGGTTGGTGCGGGACAGCCCGCTGCCGTCGGCCAGGCTGATCTCGCCGGCGGGCAGGCCCAGCTCGCCGAGCACCTGGTCGGTGGCGGCCGCGCCGCCGGCGAACGAGCCGGGCTTGCCCTTGGCGAGCGCCACCTGGCGGGCCATCGCCTCGGCGATCACGTTGTCGCTGTCGCTGATCATGATGTCGACCAGCCGGATCATCGGCAGTGATTCGACCTTTCCGAGCTCGGCGCCGGGGGCCGTACCCGTGGCGCCGGACGCGGCCGGCGCGGTGCCCCGGGTCACCTGGGCGGCGCCGCCGGTCAGGCCGAGCAGCTTGGCGAACTGCCGGCCGGCGGTCAGGTCGGGCTGCGGCACCCGCTCGGCGGCGTGATTGGTCTGCTCGGCGGTGCGCCGCGCCTCAGCCGCGTTCTTCCGGGCACCGTCGGTCATCAACGCGGTGATCGCCGCGCCGAAACCGCCGGTGGGGATGTCGGCGTCCCAGCCGGGCTCGAAGACCGGGCCGCTGAACAGCGACGAGTCGACGATCACCTTGGTCGGCGCGGTGCCACCGAGCGCGTCGCGCACCTGGGCGGCGAGGTCGTCCAGCCGGGCCGCGCCCGGGTAGAAGCCGTTCTTGTCCACGGCGAGCGTGGGGTCACCGCCGCCGACCAGGACCACCTCGCCCGGGTTCGCCCCGACCACGGCCCGGGTCGGGATCCGGTAGGCCGGGCCGCGTGCGGCGAGCACCGCCACGCCGGTCGCCAGCTTGGTCACCGAGGCGGGCACTGTGGGCGTGTCCTGACCGCTGCCGTAGAGCGCCTGGCCGGTGCTCACGTCGGCCACCGACACGTGCACCCGGTCGCCGAGCGCGGCGGCGCGGACCAGCGGGTCCAGCGCGGAGCGGATACCGGCCTCGGTGGGCAGCGGGGCGTTGCCGTCCGGCCCGGCCAGCACGGCCTCCGGGGAGGGCTCGGGCGGCGCGGCGACCGCCGTACCCGTGCTGTCGTCGTCGCCCAGCCACCCGGCGACCGGGCCGGGGCGCAGCACGGCGAGCCCGGCCACCGCCAGGGCCAGCACGAGCACGCAGGCGAGCGCCGCGACGAGCCGCCGGCCGCGTCGCGGCCGGCCCGGGGGCGGCCCGGAGGGTACGGGCGGCGCGGCGCCGATCGGCGGGACCGGCGGGCTGACCGGGATCGAGTCCTGCGCGCCGGGCCAGTTCAGGGGAGCCGTCGGGTCGTGGGACGGGCCGACGCGGGCCGAGCCGCTCGCCGGGCCGGAGCCGTGGTGCGGCGGGCCGACGCGGGCGGACCCGGTGGCCGGAGCCGGACGATGGGGGACGTTCGCACCAGGGACGGACACCCGCCCGGTGGCCCCGCCGGAACCGGAACCGGCGGACCCGCGCCCGTCAACCCTCTCGGGGCGGTAGTGTGAATCTTCCCTCCCCACGGCCCCCTCCTCCCCGCTCGAAATCGCCTTGGGCGACACTACTTCGGTCCGAACACTATGCGGCGGCCGGAGCCGACGGGGGGCGTTCACCCCGCGCCGGGGGTGAGCCGCTGGTTGCCGTTAGCCAGCGTGGGCAAACGAGGGAGCGTGGAAGATGGATTTCGACGTCACGGTTGAGATCCCCAAGGGTCACCGGAACAAGTACGAGGTAGACCACGCGACCGGCCGCATCCGGCTGGACCGCACCCTCTTCACCTCCACGCAGTACCCGGCCGACTACGGGTTCATCGAGGGCACCCTGGGCGAGGACGGCGACCCGCTGGACGCGCTGGTGCTGGTGCCGGAGCCGACGTTCCCGGGCTGCCTGATCCGCTGCCGCACCATCGGCATGTTCCGGATGACGGACGAGAAGGGCGGCGACGACAAGGTCCTCTGCGTGCCCTACGAGGACCCGCGTCAGGAGCACCTGCGCGACATCCACCACCTGGGCGAGTTCGACCGGCTGGAGATCCAGCACTTCTTCGAGGTCTACAAGGACCTGGAGCCGGGCAAGTCGGTCGAGGGCGCGACCTGGGTGGGCCGGGTCGAGGCCGAGGCGGAGATCGCCGCGTCGTACCGGCGCGCCAAGGAGGCCGAGGAGCGCGGCGAGACGCTGCACTGACGCTCACGCTTTCACCGGAGGCCCGGGTCGCGCGTCGCGACCCGGGCCTTGCGCGTGTTCAGGCGAGCAGGTCGCGGGCCCGGTCGTAGAGGTCGAGCACCGCGCAGGCCACCGGCACGACCGCGACCACGAGCGCGGTGTCGGTCAGGTCGGCCAGCCGGCCGAGGTACGGGGAGACCGGGCGCCGGGCGTACGTGGCGCCGGCGGTGACCGCCGTGAGTGCCAGGGCCAGCCCGCCCACTGTCAGCGCCAGGCGGCCACCGGGACCGGCCCGCTCGGCCAGCACCACGCCGAGCAGGGCGAACCCGGCCAGCCCGGCGATGACAGCGGGCACCCGGTGCCGTACCGCCACGAACAGGCGGGAGCGCAGCAGCAGCACCCCGCAGGCGACGGCGGCGAGCAGCAGCCCGGCGGTACGCCCGACGGAGACGAGCACCGCGACCGCGCCGACTGCGAGCACCGCGTGGCCGAGCAGCATGCCGGTGAGCACCTCCTCGGCGCGGGCCACCGCCGCGTGCACCCGGCCCCGGTCCGGCAGGTCCCGGGTGCCGGCCGGGCTGGGCAGGGTGAGCGGTGGCAGCGGCAGCTTGCCGACCCGGATGGCCAGCAACGGCAGCCCGCCGAGCGCGAACACCAGCACGGCGAGCAGGACCGCGGCGGTGCCGTCCGGGTCGAGCAGCAGCCCGCCGAGCGCGGCCGCCACGCCTGCCACGCCGACAGTCACCCCGGCCACGGAGACGCGGGACCAGCTGGCCACGCCGAGCAGGCCGAGCACCGCCACCAGCAGCAGCGCCACCGAGCCGACCAGCAGTTCGGGGGCGCCGACCCAGCGCAGGCCGGGGATCGGGCCGACCGGGTCGCCGGAGGTGACCGCCAGCGCACCGGCCGCCGCGGCCCAGGGCAGCGCGTACCCGCCGAGCGTGGCGCCGACCGGGCCGTCCCCGTACGCCCGGGACGCCGCGGTGGCGGTGAGCACCAGGATCAGGGCGACCGCCGCGGCGACCGGCCAGCCGCGCGCGCCCGGCCCGCCCGCGACCACGGCGACCAGGCCGACGGCCAGGGGTACGGCGGCACCGGCGAGCGCCGCGGCCCGGGTGGCCCGGCCCGACCAGGCGGCACCCCGGCGCCGGGCGCCGTCCACGATCGCCTCGACCACGTCGTCGTACTCCAGTTCGGGCCACTGCGCGCGGGCCGGCACCAGGTGCAGCACCTCGCCGTCGCGCACTCCCTGCGGCAGCAGCGCCTGGGCGGTGGCGAGCACCGCCCCGTCGGTCCGGCGCAGCACCCACCCGCCGTGCCGTTCCCCGTCGTCGGCCAGCCCCTCACCGGCGTGCCGGAGCACCTCGGGCAACAGCTCGGCCAGGGGCACCTGCTCCGGGAGGGCCACGTCGACCCGCCGCCTGGGCGCGCTGATCGTGACCCGGGCGAGCCCGCTTGTCATCGAGGCATCTCCATATCGAGCGGAGGGAGTGGGCTGACGGACGAGAGGACTTTACCTACGATGAGCCAGGCTCGGGTTACCCAGAGCCACTTCCGGGGAGGGTGAGTGTCCACTGTCGTCATCAAGCGGCCGCCACGCCGCCCGGCACCGGAGATCCCGGTCGGTGAGCTGCCCGTCGAGGCGCCGCCGGAGATCCCCGCCGCGACCGGTGGGCGCTGGCAGCAGGCGCTGATGGTGCTGCCGATGCTCGGCGGGACGGTGGCCATGGCGATGATGTTCGGCCGCGGCGGCGGGGCCTACTCGTACGTGGTGGGCGGCATGTTCGGCCTCTCCTCGCTGGCGATGCTGGTCACCACCTGGGGCAGCGCCGGGCCGAAGAAGTCCGAGCTGATGGCCGCCCGCCGGGAGTACCTGCGCCACCTCGCCACGCTCCGGCGCCGGGTCCGGGAGACCGCCGGCGCCCAGCGGGCCGGGCTGTCCTACCGCCATCCCGAGCCGGGGCGGCTCTGGTCGACAGTCGACAGTCACCGGGTGTGGGAGCGCCGGCCGGGCGACCCGGACTTCGCCGTGGTCCGGGTCGGTGTGGGCCCGCAGACGCTCGCCACCCCGCTGGTCCCGCCGGTCGCCCGCCCGCTGGAGGAGCTGGAGCCGATGACGGCCGGGGCGCTGCGGCGCTTCCTGGACGCGTACTCGGTGGTGCCGGACCTGCCGGTGGCGCTGTCGCTGCGCAGTTTCGCCCGGGTCTTCGTGCGCGGCCCGGCCGGCCCGGTACGCGGCGCCGGCTCGCCCGCCGCGCAGGCGCTGGCCCGGGCGGTGCTCACCCAGCTCGCCGTCTTCCACGCGCCGGACGAGCTGCTGATCGCGGTCTGCGCCGGGCCGGAACGCCGGACCGCCTGGGAGTGGGTGAAGTGGCTGCCGCACGCCCACCATCCGGCGCGCACCGACGCGCTGGGCCCGGTGCGGCTGGTCACCAGCTCCGCCGCCGACCTGGAACGGCTGCTCGACGACGTGCTCGGCGTCCGGTCCCGGTTCAGCCCGCACGGCACCGCCACCGACGGGCCGCACGTCGTGGTGGTGCTCGACGGCGGTGACCTGACCGGCGCGACCGACCTGGCCGGTGACGGCGGCATCGACGCGGTCACAGTGCTCGACCTGGACACTCCGCCGCCCCGGCTGCTCGACCGGTACGCGCTCCTGCTCGACCTGGTCGACGGCCGGCTGCACTCGCACTCCGCGGAGGGGCACGCCGAGGTGGGCGCCGCCGACGCGCTGGCGCCCGCCGACGCGGAGGCGGTGGCCCGGCGGCTCGCGCCGCTGCGGCTGGCCGGCACGGTACGCGGACCGGACGCGCCGCCCGGCGCCGAGCTGGGTCTGCCCGAGCTGCTGGGTCTCGGCGACCCGGAGAGCTTCACCGCCGAGCAGGGCTGGGCGCCCCGGGCCGCGCGGGACCGGCTGCGGGTGCCGATCGGCGTGGGCGCCGACGGCGGGGCGATCGACCTCGACCTGAAGGAGTCGGCGCAGGACGGCATGGGCCCGCACGGCCTGCTGATCGGCGCGACCGGCTCGGGCAAGTCGGAGCTGCTGCGCACGCTCGTGCTCGGGCTGGCCGCCACGCACAGCTCGGAACAGCTCAACTTCGTCCTCGTCGACTTCAAGGGCGGCGCCACGTTCGCGCCGTTCGAGCGGCTGCCGCACACCGCCGCCGTGATCACCAACCTGGCCGACGCGCTGCCGCTGGTGGACCGGATGGTGGACGCGATCAACGGGGAGCTGATGCGCCGGCAGGAGCTGCTGCGCCGGGCCGGCAACTTCGCGAGCGTGCGCGACTACGAGCGGGCCCGGGCGGCCGGTTCGCCGCTGGCCCCGCTGCCGTCGCTGCTGCTGATCTGCGACGAGTTCTCCGAGCTGCTGTCCGCCAAGCCCGACTTCATCGACCTGTTCGTGCAGATCGGCCGGCTGGGCCGGTCGCTCGGGGTGCACCTGCTGCTTGCGAGCCAGCGGCTGGAGGAGGGGCGGCTGCGCGGGCTGGACACGCACCTGTCGTACCGGATCGGTTTGCGGACGTTCTCGGCGCTGGAGTCCCGGACGGTGCTGGGCGTGCCGGACGCGCACGAGCTGCCGCGCAGCCCGGGGCACGGTTACCTGCGCTCGGGCACCGATCCGCTGGTCCGGTTCAAGGCCGCGTACGTCTCCGGCGCGGTCCGCCGCCGCGGCGGCGGGGCGGGCGCGTCCGGCGCCGGTGAGGCGCGTGTGCTCGCGTTCTCCACCCACCTGGTCCCGGTGCCCGAGCCGCCCGCGCCCGTCGCCCCGCCCGCCGAGGACGACAGCGGCGAGACGTTGCTGGACCTGCTCGTGGACCGGCTGACCGGGCAGGGCCCACCGGCGCATCAGGTGTGGCTGCCACCGCTGGACGCCTCGCCCGCCCTGGACGAGCTGCTCGGCCCGGTCGGCGCCGACCCGGTACGCGGGCTCACGGTGGCGAATCCGGAGCTGCACGGGGCGCTCCAGGTGCCGGTGGCGGTGGTGGACAAGCCGTTCGAGCAGCGGCGTGACCTGCTCTGGCTGGCGCTGGACGGCGCGGCCGGGCACGTCGCTGTGGTCGGCACCACCCGCAGCGGCCGGTCCAGCCTGCTGCGCACCCTGGTCTGCGCGCTCGCGCTCACCCACACCCCGGCCGAGGTGCAGGTCTACTGCCTCGACTTCGGCAGCGGGACGCTGGGCACGCTGCGCGACCTGCCGCACGTGGGCGGTGTCAGCGGGCGGACCGACGGCACCGCGGTGCGCCGTACCGTCGGCGAGGTCGCCGGCCTGCTGGCCGAGCGGGAGCGGCGTTTCGCCGAGGCCGGTGTGGAGTCGATGGCCGCATGGCGACGGCGGCGGGCGGCGGGCGCGCCGGAGGAGTTCGGGGACGTGTTCCTTGTGGTGGACGGCTGGAACACGCTGCGCGGCGAGTACGAGGATCTGGAACCGCTGGTCACCGAGCTCGCCACCCGGGGCCTGGCGTACGGGGTGCACGTGGTGGCGAGCGCGCTGCGCTGGTCGGACTTCCGCCCGGCGATCCGTGACCTGTTCGGCTCCCGGCTGGAGTTGCGTCTCGGCGACCCGGCCGACTCGGTGGTGGTCAAGCGCGCGCTGGCGGCAACCGTGCCGGAGGAGCGTCCGGGACGCGGCATCACGGCGGGAGGACTGCACTTCCTCACCGCCGAACCCCGCGTCGAGGCACTGGGCGCGGAGACCGCCGACATGGTCAAGGCGGTCGCCGGCGCCTGGACCGGTCCGCCGGCGCCCCGGGTGCGGCTGCTTCCGCCGGTGCTGCCGTACGCCGAGCTGGACCAGAGCGCGACGAGCGGGCTGGCGTTCCCGATCGGCGTGGCCGAGGCGGACCTGTCCCAGGTGGTGCTGGACTTCGCCACCGAGCCGAACTTCCTGGTCTTCGGCGACGCCGAGTGCGGCAAGTCGTCGTTCCTGCGGGCGCTCGCCACCTCGATCGTCAACCGGTTCACCCCGGAGCAGGCCCGGGTGATGCTCGTGGACTACCGGCGCAGCCTGATGGGCGTGATCGAGACGCCGCACCTGATCGGGTACGGGACCGCGGCGCCGCACACCGCCGAGCTGATCGAGTCGGCCGCCGGCTATCTCCAGGGGCGGCAGCCGGGGCCGGAGGTGACCCCGGCGCAGCTGCGCAGCCGGTCGTGGTGGCAGGGACCGGAACTGTTCGTGCTCGTCGACGACTACGACCTGGTGGCCGGTGGCCCGACGAACCCGTTGCGGGCGTTGGAGGAGCATCTGCCGCACGCGCGGGACGTCGGGCTGCACCTGGTGCTGGCGCGGCGTACCGGCGGTGCCGGGCGGACCGCGTACGAGCCGATCGTGCAGCGGCTGCGCGAGCTGTCCACGGCCGGGCTGGTGATGTCGGGTGGCCCGGAGGAGGGCGCGCTCGTCGGTCAGGTCAAGGCCGGGCCGCTGCCCCCGGGGCGGGCGCGTCTGGTCACGCGCCGGGAGGGGGTGCGCCTGGTGCAGTTGGCGCATCTCCCGCCCGGGTGATCCGCCTCGCGGAGTTGCCCCGTGACGGTCGGGACAACCGGTAATCTCCGTGCAGCATGTGTCTGACGCGACCGAACGGCTGGGGAATGTGACAGGGGATCGGCAGGGACCGCCCGGTGGGCCGCCCCGGCGTCGCGCCGGACGCGCGCTGCTCGCCGCCGTGTCGGCGCTGGCCACCGTCGCCGGTCCGCTGGCGCCGCCGGCCCACGCCGCGCCCGCCGCCCCGGCCACAGTGGCGCGTCCCTGGGTGTCCCCCGACCGCCTGCTGCGCACCGATCAGGTACGCGACGAGCAGTGGCAGCTGGAGGAGTTGCGGGCGAAGACCGCGTGGCGCACCTCGACCGGGCGCGGCGTGGTGGTCGCGGTGATCGACTCCGGTGTGGACGGCACCCACCCCGACCTGGCGGGCCAGGTGCTGCCCGGCCTCGATCTGGTTACGCCGGACGGCTCGGACGGCCCGGACCCGGTGGGGCACGGCACCACGGTGGCCGGGCTTATCGCCGGGCGGGCCGACGACGACCGGGGCGTGCTGGGGCTCGCGCCGGACGCCAAGATCCTTCCGGTCCGGGTCCTCGACGCCGAGAACCGCTACGACGACGCGCTGATCATCGCCAAGGCGGTGCGCTGGGCGGTCGACAACGGCGCCCGGGTGGTCAACCTGTCGCTCGGCGGCGGCAGCGACAACCCGGCCCTGGCCGCGGCGCTCGACTACGCGTTCGCCCGGGACGTGGTGGTGGTGGCCTGCACCGGCAATCTGGCCACCTCGACGACCACCGAGGTCTGGTACCCGGCCCGGGAACCGGGTGTGCTCGCGGTCGCCGGGCTGGAGCGGACCAGCGAGAACCTCTGGTCCGGCTCGATCACGGGTCACGAGACGGTGCTCAGCGCCCCGGCCACCGGGCTCTACGGCGCCCGGCCGGAGGGCTACTGGCGGGTGCAGGGTACGAGCTTCGCCGCGCCGCTCGTCGCTGCGACGGCTGCCCTGGTCCGCGCGCGGTATCCGAAGATGTCAGCCGGGGACGTGGTGAACCGGCTGATCGCCACCGCCCGGGATCTCGGCCCGACCGGCCGGGACGACCGGTTCGGCTACGGCCTTGTCGATCCGGTGGCCGCGCTCACCGCCGACGTCCCGGCGGTGGGCCACAACCCGCTCGACGACAACGGCTCCCCCGGCGTGGTGGGCTTCGGGCCGGCGCCCGGCGACACGCGGGACACCCGGGCCGCCGCGGCGGGCCGGGGCGGTGACCCGCTGGGGCGTTCCTCGGAGGGCTGGAACGCCCGGCCGGCGGGCCAGACGGACGCCTCCGCCCCGGAACGGCTCTGGACCGGCCTGGCCCTGTTCGTCGCACTCGTCACCGGCACCGCGTTGATGGTTCGCCGGTTCCGGCAGACCCGTCGCTGAACCGGTCTGATCCCGCCCTCGGATGGGTAGGGAGAGCCCCATGGACACCACCGGGGCCACTGTCACGCGGCAGCGGTCGTGGCGGAGCCGCCGCCTCGACCCCGAGCACTCGCTGGGCCTGCGGCTCACCCTGGCCGCGGTCGCGGCGTTCCTGGTGCTGGTGCCGTTCGCCCTGATCGCACTGCTGGTGCTCGGCGCGTGGCCGCCTCTGCTGCGGCTGGACGCCTCGATCGCCGACGCGTTCCACGGGTACGCACAGGACCATTCCGTCTGGGTCGGTGTGATGACGGTCTGGACGCACGTGTTCGGGCCCGGGCCGCTGCGGGTGGCCGCGGTCGTTGTGGTGGTCTGGCTGGTCCGGCGCGGCGCGCCCCGGCTCGCGATCTGGGTGGTCGTCACAATGGCCGCCGGCGGGCTGCTCGGCGCGCTGCTCAAGCTGCTCGTCGGCCGGGACCGGCCGGATCTGCTCGACCCGGTGGCCCGGGCCGCCGGTTACTCGTTTCCGTCCGGTCACGCGCTCAACGCCACGCTGGCGGCGGGTGTGCTGCTGCTGGTGTTCCTGCCGTTCGTGCGGGACAGCCGCCGGGGCCGGGTCGCGCTGTGGACCGCCGCCGTGCTGGTCGCAGTGGTGACCGGGCTCAGCCGGATCGCGCTGGGCGTGCACTGGACCAGCGACGTGGTGGGCGGCTGGGTGCTCGGGGCGGCGGTGGTGGCCGCGACAGCGGCCGGCTTCGCCACCTGGCGCAGCGGATCCGGGCGGCCGTCCGCCCGTGCGCTCCGTGAGGGGGTCGAGCCGGAGCTGGCCGACCAGCGGCCGGAGGGCGGCCGGGCGTAACCGGACCCGCGCCGGGGTACAGGCGTGCCCATGTCCGATGTCGTGATCCGAGTCACCCGGCGTGTCCTGCTGCCGCTGGCCCTGCTCTTCGCGCTGATGGTGGGCCTGGGCCTGCTGGTGACCCGGGTGCTGGCCCGTACCTGGCCGTTCACCGTGGAGGACACGGTCAACCGTGAGCTGGCCGGCGACCGGACGCCGGGGTGGAACGACGTCTCGCTGGTGTTCAGCACGCTGGCCAGCACCCAGATGATCGTCGTGGTGACGGTGCTGGCGGCGCTGGTGCTGCGGCTGGTGCTGCACCGCTGGCGGGAGCCGCTGTTCCTGTGCGCGGCGGTGACCGCGCAGGCGCTGATCTTCCTGTTCACCACCATGGCCATCGACCGGAACCGCCCGGCCGTCGCGCACATGGACGCCTCCCCGCCCACGTCCAGCTTCCCGTCCGGGCACACCTCGGCGGCCACGGCGCTCTACGTCGGTCTCGCGGTGCTGCTGGCGCTGCGGGCGCGCAGCACCCCGGCCAAGGTCGGCTGGTGGACGCTGCTGGTGCTGGTGCCGATCGGCGTGGCGCTCACCCGGATGTACCGGGGCATGCACCACCCGAGCGACGTGGTCGCCTCGTTCCTCAACGGCGGCGCCTGCGTGGCGATCATGGCGCGGGCGGTACTCGACCGCACGCTCACCTGGGGCCGCGCCCGGCTGCCGCTGTCCCGCTCGGGCGACGAGGCGACACCGGCGGGAGCACCGGCGGGTGGCTGAGCGCCGCCGGCCGGCTCAGGTGCAGTCGCCGGTCGCCACTCCCCGGGTACGCTCCGCGCCCGCGAGCGCCACCGGTCGCGCCTCGGCGGCGGTCACCGCGAAACCGGTGTTCGGGTCGTCCGCCGCCGCCGCGAAGATCACGCCGAGCACCAGACCGTTCGAGGAGACCAGCGGGCCGCCGGAGTTGCCGCTGCGCACCAGCGCCCGGATCGTGTAGATCTCCCGGTTGACGTCACCGGCCGAGTAGATGTCCGGGCCGGTGATCCGGTCGACGTCCCGGATCCGGGCCGGGCGGGCGTCGTACGGGCCGTCGAGCGGGAAGCCGAGCACGATCGCGTCAGCGCCGGTGGCGGCCGGGCCGGCAGCGAAACGCAGCGACGGGCCGGGCAGCCCCGGTACGTAGAGCACCGCCAGATCCCGGTCCGGGTCGTAGACGACGACCTCGCCGTCGTACCGCTCGCCGCGCAGTTCCACAGCCACCGAGCGGGTGCCGGCCACCACGTGC
Source organism: Micromonospora sp. RV43 (assembly GCF_001029515.1). Classification (NCBI taxonomy): domain Bacteria; kingdom Bacillati; phylum Actinomycetota; class Actinomycetes; order Micromonosporales; family Micromonosporaceae; genus Micromonospora; species Micromonospora sp. RV43. The sequence continues at coordinate 29,880 of NZ_LEKG01000045.1, forward strand.
GCGTTGGTCATCACCCGGTCGTCGGCGTACACGAAACCGGAGCCCTCGATGCGGCGCGAGCAGCTCGGCGCGGAGCCGAGCACCTTCACCACCGACCGCCTGCTGTTCTGCACCACCTGGGAGTTGGCGAGCGCCGGGTCGGGCGGTGCCACCTGCCGGGCCCGGGTCGGCGCGAGGTCGCCGAACACGTCCGGGAAGCCGTTGGTGTCGACCGTGTCGCGCAGCGCTGTGGACAGGTCCTGCGCCTTGTCCGGCAGCACCTGGTCGACGACGGTGAGCAGCGCGCTGTTGCGGACCGAGGAGGCCAGCCACGGCACCGAGGAGGAGCCGAGCGGCACGGCGACCAGCCACGCCACGAGCATGACCGCGATGACCGAGATGAACGCGCCGCCGACGTCGTCGATCTTCCGGCCGGCCGGGCCGGTGATGGCGGCCCGCAGGTTCGAGCCGAGCCAGCCCGCCAGCGCCTGCCCCAGCACCGCTAGCCCGAAGATCGCCACCAGGGAGATCAGCACGCGTGTGCCGCTCGCCGCGAACTGCTGCGCGATCAGCGGCCCGACCTGGAGGCCGAGCAGCGCTCCGAGGAAGAAGCCGGAGAACGACAGGGCTCCGATGACGAAACCCTGACGGTATCCGCTGATCGCGAACACGAGCATGAGCAGAAGAAGGACGAGATCCACGGCGGACACGCCCCAAGGGTACGGGCACGGGGCCCGTGCTCGGCTCAGCGCTCGCGGAACGTGACCCGGGGATGCGTACGGGTGATCACCGCACCGGGCTCTCGTCGGCCGCCTCGGTGCCCGCCGACGGAGCGGGCGTGGCGTCCACGGGCGGCAGGTCCACCACACGCGAGTGCGGCCAGGGCCGGGACCAGCCGCCCATCTCCAGCAGCCGGTCGATCACGCCTGCGGTGAAGCCCCAGACGAGCATGCCGCGTGCGGAGAAGGCGGGACCGATCCAGCCGCTCGGGTGGCGTACCCGCATGCGGTTGTCCGGGTCGACCAGCTCGGTGACCGGCAGCCGGGCCACGTGCGCGACCTCGGCCGGCTCACGCGGGTGCACCGGGTGCGGGTCGTGCCACCAGGCGAGCACCGGGGTGACCACGAAGTCGCTGACCGGGATCCAGAGCCGGGGCAGCTCGGCGAGCACTGTGACGCTGCCGGGGTCGAGGCCGACCTCCTCGTTCGCCTCGCGCAGCGCGGTGGCGCGGGCGTCGGCGTCCTCCGGGTCGGCCGCCCCGCCCGGGAAGGCCGGCTGCCCGGCGTGGTTGCGCAGCGTCGCGGCGCGCTGGAGGACGAGCACGTCCGGCCCGGCGCCGGGCTCCTCGCCGAGCAGCACCAGCACGGCGCTCTCCCGGCCGCCGCTGGACGGCGTGACGATGCGGGTGAAGTCCTCCGCCCGCGCGGTGCCGAGCCGGCCCAGCAGCGGGTCGAACCACAGCGGCGGCCGTCGGGTCATACCCGCACCCCGAGGTGACGTTCGAGCAGCGCGGCGAGGCGGGCGTCGTCGAGCGCGCCGGTCGCGTCGGTGTGCCGGATCCGGCCGTCGGCGTCGACGAGCACTGTGAGCGGGAACGCGTTGCGTTCGAGCGCGCGCTGAAACGCGTCGCCCTGGTCGAGCAGCATCGGGAAGTCGACGCCGTAGTCCTCGCCGATGGACTGCGCGCCGCCGCGGCTGTCCCGGCTGTTCACGCCGATCACCTGGAACCGGCCGTCGGCCCGCTCGCTGAGCCGCTGGAACGCGGGCAGCTCCTTGCGGCACGGCGGGCACCAGGAGGCCCACACGTTGATCACCGCCGGGCCCTTGACGTCGCGCAGGTTCACCGGCGCGCCGCCGGTAAAGCAGTTGAGCGTCAGGTCGGGGAGCTGGTCCCCGGCCTTCCCTGCAAGCGTCGGGGACGCGGCCTTCCCGGCGGACGTCGGGGACGCGGCGGCGGGCGCGACGGTCAGCGGGGCGCAGTCGGCGAACGGCGAGGGGCGCTCGGCCCGGGTCGCCGGCGCGGGACGTTCCGGCTCCTCGGCGGTGGCGGTACAGCCCGCCGTCGCCAGCAGCAGCGGGACGAGAAGGTACGCGAGCCGGCGCATCACGGCACGTCCGCCGCTGCCGCCTGCTGCGGCACCAGGTCGGGATCGAGGCCGACGGCCACCGCCAGGTCACGGGCGCGGGGGCCCTTGAGCAGCTTGGCCGCGGCGGCCGGCTCGGTCGGCCCGGTGCCGTACGCGGGACACAGCTTCGCCAGCGTGCACGCGCCGCAGGCCGGCTTGCGGGCGTGGCAGACCCGGCGGCCGTGGAAGATGACCCGGTGCGACAGCATCGTCCAGTCGCGCTTGGGGTAGAGCGCGCCGATCGCGTGCTCGATCTTCACCGGATCGGTCTCGGTGGTGAGCTGCCACCGGTGCACCAGCCGCTGGAAGTGGGTGTCGACGGTGATGCCGGGGACGCCGAAGGCGTTGCCGAGGATGACGTTGGCGGTCTTGCGGCCGATCCCCGGCAGGGTCACCAGGTCGTCGAGCCGCCCGGGCACCTCGCCGTCGTACCGCTCGCAGAGCGCCCGCCCGAGGTTGATCAGGGAGATGGTCTTGTTGCGGTAGAACCCGGTGGGCCGGATCAGCTCCTCCAGCTCGGCGCGGTCCGCTGCGGCGTAGTCGGCGGCGGTGCGGTAGCGGGCGAACAGCTTCGGCGTGACCTCGTTGACCTTCTTGTCGGTGCACTGGGCGGACAGGATCGTCGCCACTGCGAGCTCCAGCGCGTTGGCGTGGTCGAGTTCACAGTGCGCGTCGGGGTGCGTCTCGGTCAGCACGCGGCCGATGCGCCGGGCGCGGCGCGTACGACCGAGGTCGGTCTCGGGGGAGCGCGTGGTCACGTCGGCCAGCCTACGTCGCGGGGCCGACGCTCCGGCAGCTCGGCGCGGCGGGCGTGCGCTCAGCCACCCGCCGGTGCGGTGATCTTGCCGGTCCCGTCGAGCTTCGCGCCGGTGTCCGGGAAGTCGGAACGGTTCAGGTCACGGACCAGTCCGAGGCCGCGGTTCTGCCGGTCCACCGAGGGACGGCCCACGCCGTTCATCACGGTGGAGGTGAACGTGCCACCGGCGAACGTCCCGTCGGCGGTGAGCGACACCTTGAGCACGCCGCCCCAGCCGAGCCGGCCGGAGCTGTTCAGCGACTTCCCGCCACCGGCGAAGTTGCCGAGGCTGTACGCGATCAGCCGCCCCTTGTAGAACTCCATCCCGCGCAGCACGTGCGGGCCGTGCCCGATGACCAGGTCGGCGCCGGCGTCGATGACGGTCCGGGAGAAGCGGATCGGGTCGCCGCGGTTCTCGCCGAAGAACATCTCGGTGCCCGGCTTCACCCGGGTCTTGTCCGCCCCCTCGGCGCCCATGTGCACCTGCACCACCACGATCTGGGCCTGCTCCTTGGCCATCTCGACCACCTGCTTGGCGGCGTTCAGGTCGACCAGGCTGTTGGACCAGGGGTACGACGAGAAGCCCACCACGGCGACCTTGATGCCCTTGACGTCCACCACGGTGATCTCGCCCGGCGCGCCGGTGTGCTTGAGCCCGTGCGCCTCCAGCGCCGACTGGGTGTTCTCGTAGCCTTGGCGGCCGTAGTCGTAGCCGTGGTTGTTGGCCTGGTTGAGCAGCTGGAACCCCGCCGAGCGCAGGTGTGCGGCATAGCCGGGCGGCGCGCGGAACTGGTAGCAGTTCTTCGGCTCCGGGCCGCACTTGCCGGCGCCGGTGTCGTCGGTGAGCGGCTCCTCCAGGTTGCCCATCACCAGGTCGCCCTTGAGCGCCGACTTCACGTCGTCGAAGAAGCCCTTGCCGCCGTTCGGGGGCAGCCGGTCCGGCGCGTTGCCCATGATCACGTCACCGGTCGCGGTGAGCGAGATCGACGGCTCCTTCGACGCATCAGGCGCGGCCGGCTGGTCACCGGTGGCCGGCCCGGCCGAGCCGGTCGATCCGCCGCCCTGTCCCGTCTGCCACCTGGGGTCGCCGCCGGACCCGCCGGCGTCGCCGCCGCAGCCGGCGACGAACAGGACGGCGACGAGCGCGGCGAACGCGGCCAGGCGTCGGCCGAGCACCGCACGACGCGGGCCGGGCACGGCGGCTGGCGGTCCGGCGACGGCGGCGCGGAGGGTACGGGGCACAGAGCGGGCGGAAGCGTACATCGTCGGCGACGCTACCGTCCCCGGAACGCCGCGACGAGGGCCGATCGGTCGGAAAACCCGGCGTGTCGCGTGTGCCGGGCCCACGTCAGCCCGCCCGCCGGTCGGACCAGGGCACCACGGTCCCGGCGCCGCCGGAGCGCACGGCAGCGTGCACGGCCCGCGCCAGCGGTGCGCCCCAGGACGACCGGGGACCGCCGTACAGGGCCGGATCGCCGTCGGCCGGGCAGAGCACCGTCACCGCGTCGGTGGGGGTGCCCGTGGCGGGCAGTCCGAGTTCCCAGATCGCCTGGGCCTTCGCCTCGGTGGCGGTGGCCACGGCGTTGACCAGTGCAGCGTCGCCGAGCCGCACCGGGACGTACACGACGATGTTGACGGTGCCGACGTGCTGCGCGGGCCGGGCCGGCTCGCTCGCGGCCGACGGCGCCGGCTCGGGCACGGCGGACGGCTCGGGGGCGACGGTGGCCGGCTCGGGGGCGGCGGCCCAGACCGGCGTGCCCAGGCCGACAGTCGCCCAGACGCGGACGCCGCCGTCCGTGCGGCGGACCACCTCGCTCACGTCCACGCCGGTCAGCAGCCCGACCCCGGGGCCGTCCAGGTCGAGGCCGTGCGCCAGCTCGGCCAGGTGCGCGGCGGGGTCGTCCCGGTCGTACGACATGGGCACCGTCGCGTTCAGCACCCACCGGCGGACGCCGATCCCCCCGCCCAGCGGCGCGGAGCCGACCGCCAGCAGCGGGGCCTCGGCCCGCCAGGCCAGCATCGGGATGTCCCACCCGGATTCGGACCGGCTGGTCAGGAACGGCTCACACAGCACGCCGGTCACCCTACGATCACAGGTGGGAACGGGTGGCGCCGGCCCGTGCCGGGGGCGGGATCTTAGCCGCTCCCCAGGTCGGGTGGGTTACGCCCAACGATCAAGATTCCAGGGGTGCACCTCTGATTCCTGCTCATGTGCGCCTAGACTGGCGGCGCGCGAGGGATCAGCGGACGGCAGACCCGGCCGACGGACGGCACGCGCAGGCGGAGGTGCGCGATGGACGAGGTACTGGCCCGCAGCGGGATCTTCCAGGGTGTCGACCCGGAGGCTGCCGAGGCGCTCGCCAAGGAGATGGAGACGATCGAGGTCCGCAAGGGCGAGATCGTGTTCAACGAGGGCGAGCCCGGCGACAGTCTCTACATCCTCCTGTCCGGCAAGATCAAGGTGGGTCGCCGCGCGGCGGACGGCCGGCAGAACCTGATCGCCGTGATGGGCCCGTCGGACATGGTCGGTGAGCTGTCGCTCTTCGACCCCGGTCCGCGTACGGCGACGGCCACGGCGGTCACCGACACCCGCCTGGTCCGGCTGCGCAAGCAGGCGCTGCGGCCGTGGCTGAACAACCGGCCCGAGATCGCCGAGCAGCTGCTGCGGGTGCTCGCCCGCCGGCTGCGCCGGACCAACGACTCGCTCGCCGACCTGATCTTCACCGACGTACCGGGCCGGGTCGCCAAGAACCTGCTCCAGATGGCCGGCCGGTTCGGCACCCGCGACGGCGGCGTGCTGCGCGTGACGCACGACCTCACCCAGGAGGAGATCGCCCAGCTGGTCGGCGCCTCCCGGGAGACCGTCAACAAGGCGCTGGCCGACTTCGCCTCGCGCGGCTGGCTGCGGCTGGACGGCAAGAGCATCATCATCCTCGACCCGGAGCGCCTGGCTCGCCGCGCGCGGGTCTGACCCTCCGTACCGGCTTCCCGGCCCGGCCCGCCACCGCGCGGAGCCGGGCCGATGCCGTCTTCTGCTGCCGTCTTCTGCGCAGGCCGGGCCGATGCCGTCTCTGCCCAAGCCGGGGCCGTTGCCGCCTCTGAGCGGGCCGGTGCCGTCAGGGCGCGGGACGGCCAGCGCCGGCTCTGCCCGCCGCAGAATCGCTTGGTGCTCCCGCAACGGGGTCGCCAGGCTGGGACGATGCCTGATCGCGTCGCCGTCCTCTCCGACATCCACGGTGTGCTGCCCGCGCTGGAAGCAGTGCTGGCCGAGCCGGACGTGGCAGCCGCCGACCTGATCGTCCTCACCGGTGACCTGGCGGCCGGTCCGCAGCCGGTCGAGGTGCTGGACCGGCTGGCCGCGCTCGGTGACCGGGCCTGCTGGGTCGGCGGGAACGCCGACCGGGAGCTGGTGCAGGCGCGGGCCGGCAGGTCCTCCCCGATCGCCGTCTCGAACTGGGCCGCCGGGCAGCTCCGCGACGACCAGGTGGCCCGGCTGGCGGCGCTGCCGCCGTACGTCACGCTGCCGGTCACCGGTCTGGGCGACGTGCTGTTCTGCCACGCCACCCCGCGCGACGACGAGGAGGTCGTACTCGTGGACTCGCGGCTCGACCGCTGGGCCGAGGTCTTCGCCGGCCTGCCGGCCGAGATCGGCACGGTGGTCTGCGGACACACGCACATGCCGTTCACCCGGCTGGCCGATCGCCGCCTGGTGGTGAACCCGGGCAGCGTCGGCATGCCGTACGGGGGCGCCGGTGCCTGGTGGGCGCTGCTCGGCCCGGGCGTGCAGTTGCGCCGGACCCGCTTCGACGTGGACGCCGCCTGTGCCCGGGTCGCCGCCGAGTCCACGTTCCCTGATGCGGCGGCCTGGGCCGACGAGTACGTCCGCTCCCGCCACTCCGACGCCGACGCGCTCACGGTCTTCGCTCCGCGCGACGGCCGCTGAGGCGTTAACAAGGGGCCCTTCCTCTACCGCAGGCGTTAACAAGGGCCCCCTCCTTTCAGAAAAAGTCAGGCTTGACTGTTTGTTTTGGGCGGGGCACGCTGTCTGCGTGTCGAGCCGAGTTCCGCAGCAGGAGCGCAGCCGTGCCACCCAGGCCCGGCTGCTGGAGGCGACTGTCGAGTGCCTGGTGGAGCACGGCTGGTCCGGCACCACGACGACAGTGGTGGCAGCCCACGCCGGCGTCTCCCGGGGCGCCCAGCTGCACCACTACCCCACCAAGGCCGCCCTGGTGACCGCCGCCGTCACGCACCTGACCGAGCGCCGGGCGGCCGAGCTGCGCGCCGAGGCGGCGCACCTGCCGGTCGGCCCGAAGCGGCTCGACGGCGTGGTCGACCTGCTCGCCGCCTCGTTCACCGGCCCGCTGTTCGTGGCCGCGCTGGAACTGTGGGTGGCCGCGCGTACCGACGCCGAGCTGCGCGCCGCGCTGGTGCCGCTGGAGGCGCGGATCGGCCGCGAGATGCACCGGCTCACCGTCGAGCTGCTCGGTGTGGACGAGCGCAAGCCGGGCGTACGCGAGTCGGTGCAGGCCACCCTCGACCTGCTCCGCGGCCTCGGCGTGGCCAACCTGCTCAGCGACGACTCGCCCCGCCGCGCCGCCCTGCTGCACACCTGGAAACGCCAGCTCGCCGCGCTGCTCACCCCCGAGAGCGAGCGGCACTGATCCCCTGACGCCCCACCCCCGCCCGGAGGCACAATGGTCGACCTGACAGCCCTGCTCGCGGATCTGGCCGCCGAGTCCGAACAGCTCGACGCGCTCGTCGCGGACCTGCCGCCGGAAGGATGGGAGCGGCCGACACCGGCCCCGGGCTGGACCGTCGCGCACCAGGTCGCGCACCTGGCATGGACCGACCACGTCGCCTACCTGGCGGCCACCGACGAGTCCGCGTTCTTCGCCTCGGTGATGGCCGCACCGGACCCGTCGCGCCTGGTCGAGGACGGTGCCGAGTCCTTCCTGGCGCCACCGCCCGCGCTGCTGGCCCGGTGGCGTGCCGGCCGGTCGGCGCTCGCCGGGGCGCTCGCCGCCGTACCGGCCGGGCAGAAGATCCCCTGGTACGGCACCAGCATGTCGCCCACGTCGATGGTCACGGCACGGCTGATGGAGACGTGGGCGCACGGCGAGGACGTAGCAGACGCGCTGGGCGTCAGCCGTACTCCGACCGCGCGCCTGCGGCACATCGCGCACCTCGGCTTCCGTACCCTCGGGCACGGCTTCTCCGCCCACGGCCGCGACGTGCCCACGGCGCCGGTGCGGGTCGAGCTGACCGCGCCCGCGGACGGCGAGGTGTGGGAGTTCGGACCGGCCGACGCGACCGACCGGGTGACCGGCCCGGCGCTCGACTTCTGCCTGCTCGTCACGCAGCGCCGGCACCGCGCGGACCTGGTCCTGACCGCCACCGGGCCGGTGGCCGACGAGTGGCTGGACGTGGCCCAGGCGTTCGCCGGGCCGCCCGGCGACAAGCGCGAGCCGGCGAACGGAACCTCCTCATGAGCGTGCTGCGGATCGGGAACGCGTCGGGCTTCTACGGCGACCGCTTCACCGCCTGGCGGGAGATGCTCGACGGCGGCGAGCTGGACGTGCTGACCGGTGACTACCTGGCCGAGCTGACCATGCTCATCCTCGGCCGGGACCGGATGCGCGACCCGTCGCTCGGCTACGCCAAGACGTTCCTGCGTCAGGCGGAGGACGTGCTCGGCACCGCGCTGGAGCGCGGCGTCACGCTGGTCACCAACGCGGGCGGCCTCAACCCGGCGGGGCTGGCCGACGCGATCCGGTCACTCGGCGACCGGCTCGGCCTCCAGGTCCGGGTCGGGTACGTCGAGGGCGACGCGATCCAGCGGCCGGACGCGCTGACCGCGAACGCCTACCTGGGCGCGTTCGGGATCGCGGCCTGCCTCGACGCGGGCGCGGACGTGGTGGTCACCGGGCGGGTCACCGACGCCTCGCTGGCTGTCGGCCCGGCGATCGCCCGCTTCGGGTGGACCCGCGACGACCTCGACGCGCTGGCCGGCGCGACTGTCGCCGGACACCTGATCGAGTGCGGCGCGCAGGTCACCGGCGGCAACTTCAGCTTCTTCACCGAGTTGCCGGACGGCGGGCACCGGCCCGGCTTCCCGATCGCCGAACTGCACGCGGACGGCTCGTCGGTGCTCACCAAGCACGCCGGCACCGGCGGCGCGGTGACGGTCGAGACGGTCACCGCCCAGCTGCTGTACGAGGTGGGCGGACCGGACTACCTCGGGCCGGACGTGGTGACCCGGCTGGACACGGTACGGCTGGAGCAGGAGGGCCCGGACCGGGTACGCGTGTCCGGGGTGCGCGGCACGCCCCCGCCGGCCACGCTCAAGGTGGGCGTCAACAACCTGGGCGGCTTCCGCAACTCGATGACGTTCGTGCTGTGCGGGCTGGACATCCCGGCCAAGGCGGCACTGGTCCGGGGCCAGATCGAGGAGTCGGTCGGCACGGAGGGGCTGGAGTTCACGCTGGCCCGTACCGACCACCCGGACACCGGCGACACCGAGGCGGCGAGCGCGCTGCTGCACGTACACCTGCGGGACGGTGACAAGTCGCGGGCCGGGCGGGCGTTCTCGGCGGCGGCGGTGGAGCTGGCGCTGGCCTCCTACCCGGGCTGCACGCTGACCACGCTGCCCGGCGACGCGACGCCGTACGGGGTGTTCACCGCCGACACGATCGCGCAGGACGCTGTCGAGCACGTCGCGGTGCTGCCCTCCGGGGAGCGGGTGGCGATCGCGCCGCCGACGGTGACGGGCGGTTTGCAGGGGGCCCCTGTACAACACGAGGCGTTAACAAGGGGCCCTTCCTTGCACGGCACCCGGCGGGGGCCGCTCGGTGAGCTGGTCGGGGCGCGGTCGGGCGACAAGGGTGGCGACGCCAACCTGGGCGTCTGGGCCCGCACCGACGCGACCTGGCCGTGGCTGCGCGACTGGCTGACGGTGGAGCGGCTGGCCGAGCTGCTGCCGGAGACGGCGGCGCTGGCCGTCGAGCGGTACGAGCTGCCGAACCTGCGCGCTGTCAACTTCGTGATCCGAGGGCTGCTGGGGCAGGGCGTGGCCGCGTCCACCCGGTTCGACCCCCAGGCCAAGGCGCTCGGCGAGCTGCTGCGCTCGCGAGTGGTCGATCTTCCGACGGAGGTTCCGGCATGACCATCGTGGACACGCCGGAACGCCGGCAACTGCGCGAGCTGACCCGTTCGTTCGTGACCCGGGAGGTGCTGCCGCACCTGTCCGACTGGGAGCGGGCGGGCGAGGTACCCCGGTCGCTGCACGAGACCGCCGCCAAGATCGGCCTGCTCGGCATCGGCTTCCCGGAGTCGGTCGGCGGCAGCGGCGGCGACCTGCTCGACTCGATGGTGGTCACCGAGGAGATCATCCGCTCGGGCGGGTCGTCCGGGCTGGTCGCCGCGTTGTTCACGCACGGGATCGCGCTGCCGCACATGGTCGAGACCCAGGACGAAGGGCTGATCGACAAGTACGTGCGGCCCGTGCTCGCCGGGACGATGATCGGCGCGCTGGCGATCACCGAACCGGACGGCGGCTCGGACGTGGCGGGCATCCGCACCTGCGCGGTCCGCGACGGTGACCACTACGTCGTCAACGGGTCCAAGACGTACATCACCAGCGGGGTCCGCGCCGACTTCGTCACCACTGCTGTCTGCACCGAGTTCCCCGGTTCGGGCTCGGTCAGCCTGCTGGTCATCGACAAGGGCACGCCCGGGTTCACGGTGGGGCGGCGGCTGGAGAAGCTGGGCTGGCACTGCTCGGACACCGCCGAGCTGTCCTTCGTCGACGTGCGGGTGCCGGTGACGAACCGGGTCGGCCCGGAGGACACCGGCTTCCTCGCCATCATGCAGCAGTTCGCCAACGAGCGGCTGTCGCTCGCCACCCAGGCGTACGCGACCGCGCAGCGCTGCGTGGACCTGGCCGTGCAGTGGTGCCGGGACCGCCAGACGTTCGGCCGGCCGCTCGTCGGGCGCCAGGTCGTCCGGCACAAGCTGGCCGAGATGCACAGCCGCACCGACGCGGCGCGGGCGTACGTGCACGACGTCGCCGAGCGGGTGGCCGCCGGGCAGCCGGTGGTGACCGAGGTGGCGATGGCGAAGAACGTGGCGGTGGCCACCTGCGACTGGGTGGTCGACGCGGCGCTGCAACTGCACGGCGGCTTCGGCTACATGCGCGACGCCGAGGTGGAGCGGCACTACCGCGACGCCCGTCTGCTCGGCATCGGCGGCGGCACCACCGAGATCATGAACGAGATCATCGCGAAGGGCATGGGCCTATGAGCACGACTGTCCTGCAGAGCACCATCGACCCGTCCGCGCCCGCCTTCACCGCCAACCGGGAGGCGCTGCTGGAACGCCTGGCGGAGCTGGAGGAGGCGCTCGACCAGGCCCGGGGCGGTGGCGGCGAGAAGTACGTGACCCGGCACCACGGTCGCGGCAAGCTGCTCCCCCGGGAGCGGATCGAGCTGCTGCTCGACCCGGACAGCCCGTTCCTGGAGTTGTCGTCGGTGGCCGCGTACGGCACGGACTTCCCGGTCGGTGCCAGCACCGTGACGGGCATCGGCGTGGTCGAGGGCGTCGAGTGCCTGATCGTGGCGAACGACCCGACGGTACGCGGCGGCGCGATCAACCCGTGGTCACTGGCGAAGACCCGGCGGGCCGGTGAGATCGCGGCGGCCAACCGGCTGCCGATGGTGAACCTGGTCGAGTCGGCTGGCGCCGACCTACCCACCCAGGCGGAGATCTTCATTCCCGGCGGCCGGGTGTTCCGCGACCTGACCCGGATGTCCGCGCAGCGGATCCCGACCGTGAGCGTGGTCTTCGGCAACGCCACAGCAGGTGGCGCATACGTGCCGGGCATGTCGGACTACACCGTCATGATCCGCGACCGTTCGCAGGTCTACCTGGCCGGACCGCCGCTGGTGAAGATGGCCACCGGCGAGGTCACCGACGACGAGTCGCTCGGCGGCGCGGCGATGCACGCCACCACGTCCGGCCTGGCCGACTTCCTCGCCGAGGACGAGCGCGACGGCATCCGGCTGGCCCGGCAGTGCGTCCGCCGGCTCAACTGGCGCAAGCACGGCCCCCCGCCGCGCAACCCCCACC
>NZ_LEKG01000357.1:0-1617 GCF_001029515.1 Micromonospora sp. RV43
CCTCGGTCTTTCACTAACTGTTGATCAAGGCCGCGTGGCGGGTTGTTGATCTTGATCAGTCGGTCGATCGACGTCAGGGCGTGGTGGTAGCCCGACGCGGGGTCGGGTTCCTCCAGAAGCTGTCCGTCGGGATCGGGATCGTGGTGTTCAGGTGACCGGCTGTGGCAGTGCCGCGAGGCGGGTGAACGCGGTGACCAGTTGCTCGGCCCAGGGCCAGCCTTCGGCGACGCGTAGCTTCGTGCGTCGTGCCGAGCGGGTGATCCGCGCCGGGACGTGCAGCAGTCGGTACCGCAGCTTCTTGGGTTCGGCTGTGGCGAGGTCGCCGTCGAGTAGCAGATGCTGGGTCCAGGCGAGCAGGTCGATACCGGTGAGGGCGAGTTCCAGCCAGGCGGCGTTGATCGCGAAGACCCGTGAGGGGAAGCGGCCGAAGCCGGTGTCCTTGCCGGTGCGGATGCGGTCTTCCACGCGGGCGTGGGCGCGGTGTCGGGCCTCCAGGAACTGGATGCTGCCGCGGCCTGGCGGGGTGTCGGTGGCCGTGACCTGGTGGCGGAACCCTTCGATGGTGTCGAACAGCGACAGTTGCGCGCCGGGGTGGGGGCGTTCGCGGCGCACGATGAACCGGGTGCCTTCGGGGTAGCCGTCGTCGGGTACCAGACCCGTGATCTCGCAGACTTGCGCCCCGTCACGCGGCTCGCCGTCGGCGTCGATGGCGGGGATCCAGCCGGTAGCGGCTCGGATCGCGTCGCGGATCGGTTCGGTGATGGCCACACCCACGGAGAAGAAGGTGTTGATGCCGTGCTCGCGCAGGCTGCGAATGTGGGCCAGGAATCCTTGGGTGCAGCCGGCCGAGTCGCAGCGGATGAGGATCTCGGTGCCGTAGCGGTGGGCGTCCGGGATCTGTTCCAACGCCGAGTTCAGGACGGTGATGTGGTCGGCGGTGGTGTTCGACCCGGCCCGACCCTCGCGCAGCAGCCCCGACAGCGCCTCACGGGTGTTGTCCAGGAAGCAGAACAGCGGGTGATAGCCGAAGGTCTTCTTCCAGGTACGGGTGGCCGATTCCTTCTCCGAGTGGCAGATCACGATCGAGGCGTCCAGGTCCAGGACGAGACCGGGGACCGGCTGGCCAGCGGCGGTCGCGGCCGGTATGCCGTCGCGGGTCTCGCCCATCTGCGCCCAGGCGACCTCCCGTGCCCGTGCGCGAGCCATCCGCAGCGACACCAACGCTTCGCTGTCCAACCCGGACAACACCCGCCACGCGGTGGCATCCGAGGCCACCGCGCCGAACAGACCGCTCTGGTCCCGCAGCACCGCCAGGTCACCGATCGCCTCACCGCCATCGGCGATCGTCACCGCCAGATCCACCGCGACCCGCCCCGGATCGTGACCGCCCCGCCGCTGCCGTAACCCCGACAGGGCTTCGCTGAACGCCCCGGTCAACCCCGCCGCGTCAGCGACGTCAGTCAACAGACGAGCACCAGCGTGGCCGACCACGCCACGTCCGTCGCCGCTGACGATGATCTTCGGGCGTGTTCCGGTAGCCTTCACCTGACAGGTGCCTTCCGTCCGGGATAGATGAGACCCTCAGCAAGTCCTATCTTCCCAGGCCGGAAGGCATCT
>NZ_LEKG01000046.1:0-41902 GCF_001029515.1 Micromonospora sp. RV43
GTGAGGGCACCGGCGACGGGCGCGCCGGTCCGGCCCACCCCGGTCCGCCCGCCGCGCCCGTCGCCGGTGCCCTCACCGTCGCCGTCGCACTCGCCGTCGGACCCGGCCACGCCGACGCCCGAGCCGAGCCCGAGCCCCGAGCCGTCGGTCACGACCGCCGAGCCGACACCCTCGGCAGGTTCGTCCGACCCGTCCAGCCCATCGGATCCGTCCGGTCCCGCCGACCCGTCCGGTCCCGCCGACCCGTCCGGTCCCGCCGACCCGTCCGGTCCCGCCGACCCGTCCGGTCCCGCCGACCCGTCCGGTCCCGCCGATCCGTCCGGTCCCGCCGACCCGTCCGGTCCTGCCGATCCGTCGGGTTCCGCCGGGCCGTCCGCCACGTCTGTTCCGTCCGGCCCGGCCAGCCCGTCGGTCTCCCACACCTCATGATCCACACCACTCCGGCGTGGTGGTGCAGTCCCGACCGGCCCGATGCAGCCACCTCGCCGAGATGGTGTGGATCAACGGTGTCCGGGTTCGTGCCCCTCGTGTCGAGCGGTGCGGTCGGGGGACGTCTGGCCACATGATCGACACCATGACGGCGTGGTGGTGCAGTCCCGACCGGCCCGATGCAGCCACCTCGCCGAGCTGGTGTGGATCAAGGAGGTCCGTGCCATGCCCCACTCGTGTCGGGCCGGGGTGGTCAGGACATGGCAGGCGCATGATCGATACCACTACGGCGTGGTGGTGTGGTTCCGGCCGGCCCAATGCCGCCATTTCGCCGAGGTGGTGTGGATCAACGAGATCCCGGGTTCATTTCCCTGGTGTTGGGCGGGGTGGTCTGGAGGGTGCAGGCTGCATGATCGACACCATTACGGCGTGGTGGTGTGGTTCCGGTCGGCGCGATGCAGCCACCTCGCCGAGATGGTGTGGATCACCGAGGGGGCGAGGTGATCGGGGTCGGTCTTGCATGATCGGCACCAGCTCGGCGTGGTGGTGTGGTTCTGGCCGGTCGGATGCCGCCACCTCGACGAGGTGGTGCCGGATCAATGCGGGGTGCGAGTGCCTAGGCCGGGTCGTCGGTGAGACGGTGGCGGTTCGCCTCGATCCAGGCGTTCAGCGCCTCCGGGTCGTCCGGGTCCACCCCGTCCGCCATGAGCTGGGCCACCGCCGCGGTGGCCGGGCTGCGCCGCTCGCCGGTGCTGTAGAGCCGCGCGAACTCCGGGACCATCTCGGTGATCGCCTCGTCCGTCCGGGCGGCGGCCGACTGTGACAGCCCACGCTGCCGGGCCGCGTACGCCGCCCAGGCGCGCAGCACCCGGGGCAGCATCGCCGCGTCGTCCATGTCCAGCACGGCCCGGCGGTGCACCCAGTCGAGCAGGAACAGCTCCGCGACCATCGGGCTCCACCGCATCGGGTCGGCATCCGGGAAGCTGGCCGCGTGGTCGAGCAGCAGGCCGAGGCAGAAGTGCAGCGAGGCCAGCTCGCCGTCGGCCACCTCGGGCAGCCCGAACCGGGCCGCCTCGGGTGAGTCGAGGAACGCGCGCACCAGGCGGGTGCGCTCCTCGTCGGTGGGCGGCGGCACGACCGCCGGACCGGCCGGCGGGGTCGGCCCCGGGAGTACGGCCAGCCGGGCGCCCACGAGCGCCCGGTCGGTGGCGAGCGAGCCCTGTGCGGGCAGCTCGGCGAGGTCGTCGGTGACCGCCAGGTGGCGGCTCACCTCGGCGTGCATCCGGGCCGGGTCCTCGGTGCGGAACCAGGTGAACTCGTCCTCGGTGCAGATCTCCCGGGCCTGCTCCACGATCCGTCCGGCCGGGCCGCCGACGAAGACGTCCTTGGTGATGCCGATGTTGTGGTCGACGAGGGCAACCAGGGCGTGCTCCGGGCCGCCTTCCTCCTCGTCGTCGTACGCGAACGTGGCGAGGTAGGAGGTCTGGTCGCCGTACACGTCGCCGTAGGCCCAGGCGCCGGTGACGCGCACCCGGCCGAGCTGGCCGGCCCACGACGGGGCGTACGCGCCGGGCCGGACCCGGGCGGCGCCCTCGGCGTCGGGCACCAGGGCGGCGAAGACGGCCCGCAGGGTGGTCGCGGCGGCGCTGCGGCGCCGGGACGTGGCGGCGAGGAAGCCGCTGACGAACTCGCGGACGGCCCGCTCCCGGTCGTGCTCCGCGACGGCGTAGACGCTGCCCAGCAACGCCGCGCCGAGCATCTCCGCGTCCAGGGCCGAGTCGAGCCTCGTCACGTCGCGCGCGGCGTGCAGCACCGCGTCGTAGGGGGTCTGTGGCGTGGCCATGCATCGACCCTACGCCGCACCGGCCGCCCCCACACCGGTCAGCACGCCGGGTTCAGCGCCGTCCCGCCTCGCGCAGCGCGTCCCGGGCCGTGCCGTAGCGCGCCAGCACCGCCCAGACCGGGTCCAGCACGTACTTCTCCCCGACGCTGCCCACCGAGGTGAGCAGGCGCTCCTCCGCCCGCCGCCGGGCCCGCCGGGCGGCCCACCCCACCACCGGCCGGGTGACCGCCGCGACGAGCAGCCCGGCCAGCAGGCCGCCGAGCAGCAGGACCGTGGGCCAGGGCACCACACCGAGCGTCGGGTGTTCGAGCGGCGGCAGGCCGAGCAGGCGCACCGCGTACCCGAGGAGCAGCCAGACCAGGCCGGCCAGCGCGGCGAGGGTGACCAGCCACTGGAGCACGCCCACCACCCGCCACCAGCCGGGCCGCCGGTCCATGCCCAGGTCGGTCGCGGCGACCGCGTGGTCGAGCGCGCCCGGCAGGTCGGCCTGCCGGGCCCGGGCCGCGGCGGTCACCGCGGTCGGCCACGGCGCCGGCAGACCGCTACCGGACCGCTCGGCCACCGCGCGGATCGCCAGCGTCAGCGCCGAGCGCTGCGCGGCTGTCGGATCGGGTACGGAGGTGGCCGCGACCAGGCTCTCCGCGGGCGCGTCCGGATCCCGCCCGGGCAGGTGCAGCCGGCGCAGCGGATCCGGCCGCAGCTTGCGCCAGCTCCGCAGCAGCGGCCAGCCGGTGTTGCTCACCGCCCGATGCCGGTACGCGCCCTCGACCGCCGCCGCCACGGTCGGCACCCCGGCCGCCCCGGCCAGTGCCCGGGTCAGCTCCTGCGCCGAGGCGTCACCGGGCCGGGTGCGCGGCGGCTCCGGCCCCACGAGCGGTTCGAGATCGGCCACCACGGCGTCCACGTCGCCGGAGAGCCGGCGCAAGGCGGCCTGCCGTTCGGCGACCGTACGCTCCAGCTCGGTCCGCAGCCCTTCCAGCCCGTTCGGGTCCACCGCGACGGTGGGCAGCAGCGGCACCCCGCCGAGCCCGTCGGCGTCGAGCAGCCGGCGCAGGTCGTCGAGGACCTTCGGCAGCTCGGTCGGGTGCAGCCGGTCGGCCTGGTTGAGCACCACGACCGTGACGTCCTTGTGCCTGTGGAACTCGCGCAGGTAGCTGGTGTGGATCACGCGGTCGGCGTACTTCTGCGGGTCGACCACCCAGACCACGAGGTCGACGAGGCCGAGCAGGCGGTCGACCTCCAGCCGGTGGCCGTGCTGCACCGAGTCGAAGTCGGGCAGGTCGAGCAGGACGAGGCCGTGCAGGTTCGACTCGTCGTCGGCGTCCAGCGGGCTCTCCCGGACGAACCGGTGCCGGGGCAGCACCCCGACCCAGTCGAGCAGCCGGACCGCGCCGTCGAGCGGGCCCCACACGCAGGCGTGCGCCACACCGGTGGTCGGCCGGCGTACGCCCACCGGCGACAGGTCGAGCCGCGCCAGCGAGTTGAACAGGCTCGACTTGCCGCTGCCGGTCGCGCCGGCGAGCGCGACCACCGTGTGGCGGCCGGAGAGCGCGAGCCGGTCACCGGCGCGCTCGACCACCGTGTGCGCGGCGACGAGCTGGGCGTCGGGCACGTGGCCGTCCACCGCGCCGAGGAACCGCTGGATCGCGGTCAGCCGTTCGATCAGGGTGTCCGGGTCGACCCGCGGCTCGCCCCGCATCGCCTCGCGCATCCGTCCCACGATGTTGCCCACGGTGCCGTCCTTGCTCGCGCTCACGGTGCGTTCCTTGCTCGCGACTGCGGGGCTCGCAGGACCGGCTCACTCCTCGCGCTCACGGGCGACCGTCCTGCTCGGGGGCCGGGAACAGGCCGCTGCGGTGCCGGGCCCGCTCGACCTCGACGGCGGCCCAGCGAAGCGCCGCACCGGCGTTGGCTGCGGGGCGCTCGGCCTCGGTGCGGCTCAGGTAGCGCCCGGCCTCCTCGGCCAGCAGCTTGCCGACCCGGTCGAGCAGGTCGACCCGGGCCTTGCGGGCCAGGTTTCGTACCGCCTGGTCACCGAAGATCGCCTGGAGCACGGTCTGCCCGGCGACCGCCGTGCCGGTGCCCGCGGCGACCTCCAGCCCGGTCGGGATGAACGCGGTGGAGGCGAACACGCCGATCATGACGGCGAGGCCGGTGGCGTTCACCGCGTACGCGGCCGTACGGGCCACGAACCGCCGGTCGCCGCCCTCGACCCGGACCAGCTCCAGCACGCCGCGCTGCCAGTCGCGGACCAGCTGCTCGGCCCGCTCGGGCAGGTCGGCCGAGGGGTGGGCCAGGTCCGGCTCCAGCAGCGCCGCGCCCGCCGGGTGCGCCTTCCAGCCGGTGTACGCGTTCTCCGCCGCCTCGGCGGCCACCCCGCGCAGCAGCGTGACGAGCTGGGACTCGATCGCGGTACGCAGTTCAGCGGCGGGAGCGGGCCGCCCGGTGACCGCCGCGACCACCCGGTCGCGCAGGCGCCCGATGCGGGCCTCCAGCCCGCGGAAGAAGTCGCCGGTGCCGATGAACTCCTGCCAGCGGGCCAGCACCTCGCCGCGCAGCAGCCGGCCGTCCCTGAGCCCCTGGTCGACGCTCCGCTCCGCGCTCCGGTACGCGGCCTGGACCCGCTCGTCCAGCGCGTCGGCGGCGGTGACCTGCTCGTCGGCGGCCTCGGCCAGCCCTTCGACGACCGGGTGCACCGCGGCCAGCGCGCCGTCGAGTGTCTGCCGGACCACCGCGGCGCGGGCCTCGGCGTCGGCGGCGAGCCGGGCGAACCAGTCGCTCAGCGGCGCGGTGATCCGGTCCGGCAGCAGTCCCTGCCCGTCCACCCAGGTCTCCGGCAGCACGAACAGCGGCGAGGCGCCCAGCTCCTGCTCGGCGAGCATCTCGGACAGGTGGGCGGCGACCTCGTCGGCTGCCTCCGGGGGCACCCGGTCGAGCACCATCGCCACGGCGGTGCCCCGGGCGCGGGCGCTGCGGAGCAGTTCCCAGGGGACGGCGTCGGCGTACCGGGCGGCGGTGGTGACGAACAGCCAGAGGTCGGCGGCGGCGAGCAGCTGACCGGCGAGCGCCCGGTTGGCGTCGACCACCGAGTCGATGTCGGGCGCGTCGAGGAAGGCCAGGCCGGGCGGCAGCGCCGGCGCGGTGACCAGGTGCAGGGTGCCCGGCTGCTCGCTGGGCTCGGTGGTCCGGGTCAGACCGGGCAGCAGCTCACCCTGCCGGAACCAGGCCGCGTCGGTCGGGCTGCACACCAGCACCGGGGAGCGGGTGGTGGGGCGGAGCACGCCCGTCGCGCTGACCCGCGCCTGGACCAGGCTGTTGACGAGCGTCGACTTGCCGGCGCCGGTGGAACCGCCGACGACCACCAGGAGCGGGGCGTCGAGCCGGGCCAGCCGGGGCAGCAGGTAGTCGTCGAGCTGGTCGGTGAGGCTCGTTGCGGCGTGCCGGGCCGGCTCGGCCGAGGGCAGGGCGAGCGGGAAGCGGGCCGCACCGATCGCCGCGCGCAGGCCGGTGAGCGCGGCGGGCAGGCCGTCGGCGGCGTGAGCAGGCTGGTCGTCGCCCGTGGTGGCTCCGGTGCGGGCTGCGACGGCGGGCGCGCCGGCACGGGTGGCGGAATCGCCATGCGTCGTCACCGCTAAAGCGTGCCCGACCGACGCAAGGTAAGACAACCGGACAGTAGTAACGGTCGGGTTGCGCCGGGTCGGCTCAACCCCGACTTGCGGATTGGCGATCGCGTGGCACTATTGAGTCAAGTTCACTCAACTTGTGGTGCGGTCGCTTCCGGGCGACCCGCCGGGCAGGCCGTCTGACCTGCTCACCCGTTATGAAGCGAGGAAGCGAACATGGCACGTGCGGTCGGCATCGACCTCGGCACGACGAACTCCTGCGTCAGCGTTCTCGAGGGCGGTGAGCCCACCGTCATCGCCAACGCCGAGGGCTCGCGTACGACTCCCTCGATCGTCGCGTTCGCCCGCAACGGCGAGGTGCTCGTCGGTGAGGTCGCCAAGCGCCAGGCGGTGACCAACCCCGACCGGACCATCCGGTCGGTCAAGCGTGAGATCGGCACCAACTGGACCGTCGACATCGACGGCAAGAAGTACACCCCGCAGGAGATCTCGGCGCGCACGCTGATGAAGCTCAAGCGGGACGCCGAGGCGTACCTGGGCGAGCAGATCACCGACGCGGTGATCACCGTCCCGGCCTACTTCAACGACGGGCAGCGCCAGGCCACCAAGGAGGCCGGTGAGATCGCCGGCTTCAACGTGCTGCGGATCGTGAACGAGCCGACCGCGGCGGCCCTGGCGTACGGCCTGGACAAGGGCTCCAAGGAGCAGACCGTCCTGGTCTTCGACCTCGGTGGCGGCACCTTCGACGTGTCCCTGCTGGAGCTGGCCGAGGGCGTGGTGGAGGTCAAGTCCACCAGCGGTGACAACCAGCTCGGTGGTGACGACTGGGACCAGCGCATCATCGACCACCTGGTGAAGACGTTCCGCGGCGAGCACGGCATCGACCTCTCGCAGGACAAGATGGCCATGCAGCGGCTCAAGGAGGCCGCCGAGAAGGCCAAGATCGAGCTGTCCGCCGCGACCACCAGCAACATCAACCTGCCGTACATCACCGCCGGCTCGGCCGGCCCGCTGCACCTGGACGTGACGCTCAGCCGCGCCGAGTTCCAGCGCATGACGCAGGACCTGCTGGACCGCTGCAAGGGCCCGTTCGAGCAGGCCGTCAAGGACGCCGGCATCAAGATCTCCGACGTCGACCACGTCATCCTGGTCGGCGGCTCGACCCGCATGCCGGCCGTGACCGACCTGGTCAAGCAGCTCACCGGCCGCGACCCGAACAAGGGCGTCAACCCGGACGAGGTCGTCGCCGTCGGCGCCGCGCTCCAGGCCGGTGTGCTCAAGGGCGAGGTCAAGGACGTCCTGCTGCTCGACGTGACCCCGCTGAGCCTGGGCATCGAGACCAAGGGCGGCATCTTCACCAAGCTCATCGAGCGCAACACCACCATCCCGACCAAGCGCTCCGAGGTGTTCACCACGGCCGACGACAACCAGCCGTCGGTGCTGATCCAGGTGTTCCAGGGCGAGCGGGACATCGCCGCCTACAACAAGAAGCTCGGCACCTTCGAGCTGACCGGTCTCCCGCCGGCCCCGCGCGGCGTGCCGCAGATCGAGGTCACGTTCGACATCGACGCCAACGGCATCGTGAACGTGCACGCCAAGGACCTGGGCACCGGCAAGGAGCAGAAGATGACGATCACCGGCGGCTCCTCGCTGCCGAAGGACGACATCGAGCGGATGCGCCGGGACGCCGAGGAGCACGCCGACGAGGACAAGCGCCGCCGTGAGGAGGCCGAGACCCGCAACGTGGCCGAGGCGCTCCAGTGGCAGACCGAGAAGTTCCTCGCCGAGAGCGGCGACAAGCTGCCCGGCGAGAACCGTGACCAGCTCAACGAGGCGCTCGGCGAGCTGCGCAGCGCCCTCGGCGGGCAGGACATCGAGAAGATCAAGTCCGCGCACGAGAAGCTGGCGCAGGTCTCCCAGCAGGCGGGCTCGCTGCTCTACGCCCAGCAGCAGGAGGGCGAGCAGACCGCACCGGGTGCGGCCGGGCCGGGTGCCGGCGCGGGTGCGGCCGGTGGCCCGAAGGCCGGTGGCGACGACGACGTGGTCGACGCGGAGATCGTGGACGAGGACAAGAAGTGACATCCGGTCCCGGACACGATTCGCACGGCAGAGGGATGAGGTAACCGCATGACGGACAAGCCACGAGCGGCCGGCCCGGGTGCCACCGGGTCGGCGCCGGGCGCCGGCAAGGACACCGGCGACGAACCTCGGGTCGTCATCCGCGACAAGCGCAAGCTCGGCAAGGTGACCGAGCAGCCGGCGAACGACGCTTCGGCGGCCGACGCGGCCGCCGACGCGCCCGCCGAAGGGCTGGTCGAGGAGGCCGAGGTCGTGGTCGACGAGATCGGCGGCGAGGCCGAGGTCAGCGGTCCGACCGTGGTCGACTCGCCCGCCGAGCCGAACGGCGGGACCGGCCCGGACGCGCCGCTCGGCGCCGAGCTGGAGTCGCTCCGCACCGACCTGGAGGAGCGCACCCGCGACCTCCAGCGGGTGACCGCGGAGTACGCCAACTACCGCAAGCGGGTCGACCGGGACCGCAACCTGGTTCAGGAGCAGGCCACCGGGGCGGTGCTCACCGCGCTGCTGCCGATCCTCGACGACCTGGACCGGGCCCGTGAGCACGGCGACCTGGTGGGACCGTTCGGCAGCGTGGCCGAGCAGCTCACCGGCGCGCTCGCGAAGTTCGGCCTGACCGCGTTCGGTGAGACGGGTGACCCGTTCGACCCGACCCGGCACGAGGCGGTGGCGCACCAGACCTCCGCCGACGTGACGGAGCCGACCTGCGTCCAGGTCATGCGCCGTGGTTACCAGCTCGGCGAGCGGCTGCTGCGGCCCGCCATGGTCGCGGTCGCGGACCCGGAGTAGTGCCGACCCGTGACGTCCCGCCCGCCCGCACCGGGCGGGCGGGACGACCGGGGTTCGACCCGTGGAAGGGGGTGGACCGGTGAGTTCCAAGGACTGGATCGAGAAGGACTACTACGCCGCGTTGGGCGTGGACAAGTCCGCCTCCTCGGACGAGATCAAGAAGGCGTACCGCAAGTTGGCCCGGGAGTCGCACCCGGACCACAACCCCGGCGACACCGGCGCCGAGGAGCGGTTCAAGACCGTCTCCGAGGCGTACGCGGTGCTCGGTGACGAGAAGAAGCGCCGCGAGTACGACGAGATGCGCTCGCTGTTCGGCTCCGGCGCCTTCCGGCGCAGCGCCCGCGGTGCGGGCCAGCCGGGCGGCATGCCGTTCGACGTCTCCGACCTGTTCGGCGGCGGCGCCGGGGGTGGGGACAGCCGGTTCAGCGGCGGCGGCTTCACCGACCTGTTCAGCTCGATCTTCTCCGGCGGTGCAGGTGGCGGCGGTCCGGCACGTCCGCGCGGCCCGGCCCGCGGCCGGGACGTCGAGACCGAGGTGGCGCTCGACTTCGAAGACGCGGTACGCGGCGTCACGCTGCCGCTGACGCTGCGCGCGCCCGGCGTCTGCGACACCTGCCACGGCAACGGCGCGAAGCCCGGCACCCAGCCGGTGACCTGCCCGGTCTGCCACGGTGCCGGCGTGACCACCCGCAACCAGGGTTCGTTCAGTTTCTCCGAGCCGTGCCGCAACTGCCAGGGTGTCGGCACGATCGTCGAGGAGAAGTGCCCGGAGTGCCACGGCACCGGCGGGGTCACCAAGACCCGCACGCTGCACGTCCGCTTCCCCGCCGGGGTGTCGGACGGGCAGCGGATCCGCCTGGCCGGCCGAGGTGAGCCCGGCGAGCGGGGCGGTCCGGCGGGCGACCTGTTCGTGCAGGTGAAGGTCCGCCCGGACGAGCTGTTCGGGCGCACCGGGGACGACCTGACCCTGAACGTCCCGATCACGTACGCCGAGGCGGTTCTCGGCACGGACCTGCGCGTGCCGACCCTGGACGGGACGGTGACCCTGCGGGTGCCACCGGGTACGCCCAGCGGGCGGGTGCTGCGCGCCCGCGGCAAGGGCGTCGTACGCAAGGACGGCCGCGCCGGTGACCTGCTGGTCACGCTCGACGTGGTGGTTCCGGCGAAGGTCTCGGACGAGGCGCGGGCGGCGCTGGAGACCTTCGCGGCGCAGACTCCGCCCGCCGCGCGGGAACATCTCGACGCGCGGGTACGTCGATTCAGTTGACGGCGGCACCGGAGGTGAGCGGGCATGTCGGAGGAGTACGTCGGCTCGGGTGACCAGGCATACGAGGCCAAGGTCTTGATGATCTCGGTGGCCGCGCGGATGGCGGGGATGCACCCCCAGACGCTGCGCCAGTACGACCGGCTGGGCCTGGTGCAGGCCGGCCGGGCGTCCGGCGGCGGTCGCCGGTACAGCGTCCGGGACGTGGTGCTGCTCCGCGAGGTGCAGCGGCTCAGCCAGGACGACGGGATCAACCTGGCCGGGGTCAAGCGGATCATCGGGTTGGAGCGGCTGCTCGAAGAGGCGCAGCAGCGGGTGGCCCGGCTGGAGGCGGAACTGGACGCCGCGTACCGGCGGATCGCCGAGCTGGAGTCGCTCGGCGGCTTCCCCCGCGGCGACCTCGTGCCCACCAACCGCACATCCACCGCGCTCGTCGTCTGGCGTCCGCGCCGCGCTCCCGACCGCTGATTCCGTACCTGAAGGCCGGCGCGCCCCGCTCCCCCGGGGCCGCGCCGGCCTTCGTCGTTCCCCGGTCGGTTCGCGGGCCGGGTCAGGGGAAAGCGGGGTACGGCAGAGCGGGGTCAACTAGGCTTTTCCGTAGGGGGCAAAAGCCCCAAAGCGGATTCCGGGCTGGCGGGGGGAGTCATGACGGAACCGGCGAAGAAGGTGGCCGAGCGCGCGGAGGAACGGCTGGAGAAGGTGGCCGAGAACGTGCGCGAGCGGTTCGACCGGGTCACCGAGGGACGCTTCAGCGACAAGGTCAAGGAAGGGCGCTTCGCCGACCAGACGGACCACGGCGTGGACCGGGCGCGGGACGACGAGCGGCGCAAGAAGCAGGGCGGGTCGACCTAGACGATCCGCCGACGTGCGGGCCGGGATCCACGGGGGATCCCGGCCCGTTCGTGTTCTGCAGGGCCGGCCGGGATGCTGGGCTGCTCCGGGCGGGCACCACCCACCCGCCCTCGCGGTCGATCATGAAGTTGGCGGCGACAAACCGGACACCAAATACCGCCAAGTTCATGATCGACCAGGCCGTCGGGTCGACGTGGCCAGCGAGGTCGACGTGGGCGGGTCGAGTCGTCAGAGGCGGCGGTTCTCGCGGACCAGGCCGCCCTCGCACCAGTCGCGGTAGACGAAGAGATCCGGCCGGGCGAGCAGCACCCGGCTGTTGTGCGCCCAGTTGCGCATCAGGTCGTCGCCGGACTTCTCGGCCTGCTCGACCAGCTTGCGGAACCGGCGCTTGGGGTGGGCGCGGAAGTTCGTCCGGATGCCGTCGGCGGCGTAGATGTAGAGGCAGTGCAGCGTGAACCGCCGCGCCGGGCAGCCCTGATCCATGGCCAGATCGAACAGCGTCTGCACCAGATGGTCACCGGCGACCAGCAGATCCCAGTCCGGCGGCATCGAGGTCAGCGGCACCGAATCCGGTTGATAGGCCCACGCCCGAAGCTCGGCGGGCGAGGGATCGACCGGGTTGGCGAAGCCGCGGAACGTCTCTTCCTGCACGCTCACCGGCCGACCTTCCGCTTGCGCTGGCGGGGGCGCAGGCCACCCGCGGACCCTGGCTGCTGGGCCGAAACGTTAACGCGGTTGGACGGAGCAGGGGTAGACCTTCCCGGGATCAATTTGACAACGCCGGGCCGGATCTGCCCTGCGGCTGATCCGGCCCGGCCCGATCAGTCGCCGGTGCCCAGGGGCAGCGGCGCGGGCGGCCGTGCGGCGGCGGCGCGGGTGCGCAGCCACTGCTTGAACCACGGGCTGTCCGGCAGGCGGGCGAGCAGCGGCCCGGTCACCACCGTGATCAACACGTACGCGGTGGCGAGCGCGGCGAGCTTCGGCTCCACCGGGTAGACGGCCGCGACGGCCAGCCCGGCGATGACGATGGAGAACTCGCCGCGCGGGGTCAGCGCCAGGCCGGCCCGCCAGCGTCCGGGCTCGGCGATCCCGGCCCGGCGGGCGGCCAGGTAGCCGGTGGCCACCTTCGTCGCCATGGTCACCACTGCGAGCAGCAGCGCGGGCAGCAGCACCGGCGGCATGTCCAACGGGTTGGTGACCAGCCCGAAGAACACGAAGAAGACCGCGGCGAACAGATCACGCAGCGGGGAGAGCAGCTCGGTGGCGTGGTGCGCCACCGGCCCGGACAGCGCGATGCCCACCAGGAACGCGCCGACCGCCGCCGACACCTGGAGCTTGGCCGCGACACCGGCGACCAGCAGGGTCAGGCCGAGCACGCCGAGCAGCAGCGCCTCCGGATCCTTGGCGGAGAGCGCGGCGGAGATCAGGTGGCCGTACCGGATCGCCACGGCCAGCACGACGACCACTGTGAACACCGCGACGGCGAGCGCGATGCCGCCCTTCATCAGGCCGACCCCGGCGAGCAGCGCGGTGACCAGCGGCAGGTAGAGGGCCATCGCCAGGTCCTCGATCACCAGGACGGAGAGGATCACCGGGGTCTCCCGGTTACCGACCCGGCCCAGGTCGCCGAGCACCTTCGCGATCACGCCGGACGACGACACCCAGGTCACGCCCGCGAGCACCACCGCCGCCACCCAGCCCCAGCCGAGCAGGAGCGCGAAGGCGAACCCGGGCAGCGCGTTGAACACCGCGTCGATCAGGCCGGCCGGCGCGGCGGACCGGAGGTTGCCCACCAGCTCGTTCGCGCTGTACTCCAGGCCGAGCATGACCAGCAGCAGGATCACGCCGATCTCGGCGCCGACCGCGAAGAACTCCTCGCTGGCGTTGAGCGGCAGCAGACCACCGTGCCCGAACGCCAGGCCGGCGAGCAGGTACAGGGGGATGGGCGACACGCCGAAGCGACGGCTCAGCCGGCCGAGCAGGCCGAGCAGGAGCAGCAGCGCACCGACTTCGATGAGCAGGATTGTGGTTTCGTGCATACGCGTCAGCCGTCCGGATCGGTCTCGGCGAGGATCGCGGTCACGCCGTCGAGCCCCTGACGGGTACCGACCACGACGACCACATCGCCGGCTTCGAACCGGAAGGTGGGATCGGGCGAGACGTTCACGGCGCCCTGACGCAGCACGGCCACGATCGACGCGCTGGTCCGGGTGCGTGCCTTGGTGTCCGCGAGCCGCCTGCCGACGTACTTCGACCCCGCCGGGATGGCGATCTGCTCGGTCAGCAGCCCGGCGGCCTGCTCGCGCAGACCGGAGAGCTGACCCAGCATCAGCGACGCGCCGAGGATGTCGGCGAGCGCCTCCGCCTCGTCGTCGGTCAGGGGTATGTCATGTTGGCAGGAGTCGGGATCGTCCGGGTCGTATAGGACCAGGTCGCGGCGGCCATTGCGGTGGGAGACCACGCCGAGCCGGCGGCCGGACTCCGTCATCAGATCATGACGTACGCCGATCCCGGGCAGGGCGGTCTGTTCGACACGTACTCGCACGCCGGTGAGGCTACCGCTGCCACGCACGCACCGCGTCCGGGGCCGAACTGCAGACTGCACAATGCGGCTCGGGCGGCTCGTCTAGGTCCGTTCGGCCACGAACACGCCGACACCTTCGAGCGTCTCGGTGAGGCCGGTCGCGCGCAGGATCATCATCGCCTTGCCGACGACCGTGTCGGAGACGCCGTATTCCTTGCACAGTTGGGCGCGGCTCGGCAGCTTGGTGCCGGGTGGCCACTCTCCCGAATCGATCTTGCTCTTCAGTTCGTCTGCGAGCACTTGGTACTGCTGCTTGGGCATACACACTCCCCGGATGGCATGCCCATTCGACCATGCACCCACCTCCAACCTCAAGCAATTGTGGGTGGATCGTTGACCTACGACTGGTACCGATTGTAGGTTGCTGACGAACGCTCCCGGATGGCACCTGGAGCTTCCAGGGTCGGGGCGGGCATCCCCCGTGGCTCGTCCCGACCCCCGTCCTCGGCGAGAAGGGACAGTGTCGTGCGCAACATCCTGCGAATACGTCCGAAGCGGCGGAACGCGCGTCCGCCCGACTCCGCGCCGGGCGGCGCCTACCGCTCCGCGTCGTACCTTCCGCTCCGGCCCTGGCAGGTGCGGGGCCACAGTTTCAGGACGTGCCGGCGAGGGCTGGACCCGGCCGAGGTCGCCGCGTTCCTCGACCGCGTCGCCGGGGACCTCGCCGCCGCGTACGCCGAAGTCGCACGTAGCCGGGACGAGACGGCGCGGATCAAGGGCGCGTTGCGCGAGTGGCAGTCCCGTCAGGCTCCCTCGATGCGCGACCTGGCCGGGCGGCCGTGACCGGGCGGTACGTGATCCATCTGCCGGTGCGCGCGGCGGACCTGGCCTGGGCGAAGATGCTCGGTCGCACGGCCGGCCGGTCGTTGGCGTTCCTCGCGGTGGTGGAGCTGGGCGGGATCACCGTGTCGACGGAGCACGACCAGTCCGTACGCCATTGGGTGTTCTGCGACCGCAAGCTGGACGGCGGCCGGCGTTGCGTGCTGCGCGCCGACCACGAGACTCCCTGCCTCGCGCGTCTCCCGCGTCGCTGAGATCTTGGTACGAAGCGGCCCCTCCAAGGGCCTTTTCGTACCAAGATCTCTCCGGCCGGACCGGAGGACGGTGACTCAGGTCACAGGGGTGGAGTTGAGCGGAATAGACTCAACTCTGGTTGTGTCATGTCCAGTGGACACGCCGATCCGGGGGAGCCCATGAACACGGAACGTCTCACCACCAAGAGCCGCGAAGCCATCACCGGTGCCGTCGCGCTGGCGAACCAGCGCGGTCACGCCACCGTGGAGCCCTGGCACCTGCTGCTGTCACTGCTGGACACCGAAGGCTCGACCGCCGCGGGCCTGCTGCGCGCCGTCGGGGCCGACCCCGCCGAGCTGCGCCGCGTCGCCCAGCGCTCGGTCGACGCGCTGCCGGCCGCACGCGGGTCGAGCATCGCCGAGCCGACCCTGGCCCGCGAGTTCGTCAACGCCATCGGCGCCGCCGAGCAGATCGCGCGGCCGCTGGGCGACGAGTACACCTCCACCGAGCACCTGCTGGCCGGGCTGGCCCGGGTCGGCGGCGCGGTCTCGGTCGCGCTGAAGAACTCCGGCGCCACGGAGGAGAACCTGGTCGCCGCGTTCCCGACCGTCCGGGGCGGGGACCGCCGGGTGACCACCGCCGACCCGGAGCAGACCTACCAGGCCCTGGCCAAGTACGGCGTGGACCTCACCGCCAGCGCCCGCGACGGCAAGATCGACCCGGTGATCGGCCGGGACTCGGAGATCCGCCGGGTGATCCAGGTGCTGTCCCGGCGTACGAAGAACAACCCGGTGCTGATCGGCGAGCCGGGCGTCGGCAAGACCGCGATCGTGGAGGGCCTGGCCCAGCGGATCGTGGCCGGCGACGTGCCGGAGTCGCTGCGGGACAAGAAGCTCGTCTCGCTCGACCTCGGCGCGATGGTCGCCGGTGCGTCCTACCGCGGTCAGTTCGAGGAGCGGCTGAAGTCCGTTCTGGAGGAGATCAAGAACTCCGACGGCCAGGTCATCACGTTCCTGGACGAGCTGCACACCGTGGTCGGCGCCGGCAAGGGCGAGGGCTCGATGGACGCCGGCAACATGCTCAAGCCGATGCTGGCGCGCGGCGAGCTGCGGATGGTCGGCGCGACCACGCTCGACGAGTACCGCGAGCACATCGAGAAGGACCCGGCCCTGGAGCGCCGCTTCCAGCCGGTGCTGGTCGGCGAGCCGACCATCGAGGACACCATCGGCATCCTGCGCGGGCTCAAGGAGCGCTACGAGGTGCACCACGGCGTACGGATCACCGACGCCGCGCTCGTCGCTGCCGCCGCGCTCTCCGACCGGTACATCACCGACCGGTTCCTGCCGGACAAGGCGATCGACCTGGTGGACGAGTCCGCGTCCCGGCTGCGCATGGAGATCGACTCGCGCCCGGTCGAGGTGGACGAGATCGAGCGGGCGGTACGCCGGCTGGAGATCGAGGAGATGGCGCTCGCAAAGGAGCCGGACGCCGCGTCCGCCGAGCGCCTGGAGCGGCTGCGCAAGGAGCTGGCCGACAAGCGCGAGCAGCTCACCGCGCTGTCCGAGCGCTGGCAGACCGAGAAGAGCCACATCACCAAGCTCTCCACCGCCAAGGAGGAGCTGGAGCGCCTCGGCGGCGAGGCCGAGCGGGCCGAGCGCGACGGCGAGCTGGAACGCGCCGCCGAGCTGCGGTACGGCCGGATCCCCGCACTGCGGACCGAGCTGAAGCAGGCCGAGGAGGAGCTGGCCCGGCTCCAGGCCGACGGCGCGATGCTCAAGGAGGAGGTCGGCGCGGACGACATCGCCGCCGTGGTCGCCTCCTGGACCGGCATCCCCGCCGGGCGGCTGCTCGAAGGCGAGACCGCCAAGCTGCTCCGGATGGAGGAAACGCTGCGCGGCCGCGTGGTCGGCCAGGCCGAGGCGGTGGGCGCGGTCTCCGACGCGGTACGCCGCGCCCGGGCCGGCGTCGCCGACCCGGACCGCCCGACCGGCAGCTTCCTGTTCCTCGGCCCGACCGGCGTCGGCAAGACCGAGCTCGCAAAGGCGCTCGCCGAGTTCCTCTTCGACGACGAGCGGGCCATGGTCCGCATCGACATGAGCGAGTACGGCGAGAAGCACTCGGTGGCCCGCCTGGTCGGCGCCCCGCCCGGGTACGTCGGCTACGAGGAGGGCGGCCAGCTCACCGAGGCGGTACGCCGCCGGCCGTACTCGGTGATCCTGCTGGACGAGGTGGAGAAGGCCCACCCGGACGTCTTCGACGTGCTGCTCCAGGTGCTCGACGACGGCCGGCTCACCGACGGTCAGGGCCGTACCGTGGACTTCCGCAACGCGATCCTGATCCTCACCTCGAACCTCGGTTCGTCGGTGATCAGCGACCTGACGCTCACCGAGAACGAGCGCCGGGAGGGTGTGCTCGCGGTGGTCCGGTCGCACTTCAAGCCGGAGTTCCTCAACCGGCTCGACGACATCGTGGTGTTCGCCGCGCTCCAGGGCGAGGACCTGCGGTCGATCGTGGACATCCAGCTCGACCGCATGCGCCGCCGGCTGGCCGACCGCCGGCTGGGCCTGGAGATCACCGACGCGGCCCGCACGTGGCTGGCCGAGCACGGGTACGACCCGATCTACGGTGCCCGCCCGCTGCGCCGGCTGGTGCAGTCGGCGATCGGCGACCAGCTCGCGAAGGCGCTGCTGGCCGGTGACATCCGCGACGGCGACACGGTCCGCGTCGACCTGTCCGACTCCAAGGAGTCCCTGGCGGTCACCGCCGCCTGACCCGCACCACCCCCGCGAAGGCCCGGCCGTCCCGGCCGGGCCTTCGCCGTCCCCGGCCGTGCCGGCCCGCGTGCCGTGGGTGCTGTGCGCCGTGGGTGCTGCGTGCCGTGGGTGCTGTGCGCCGTGGTGTTAACAAGGGGCCCTTCCTCTACCGGAGGCGTTAAAAGGGGGCCCTTCCTTTCACGCGAACGGAGTGAGCGTGAGGGGTTGGTGGGGTGGGCACATAGTGGGGCATGAGCGGGAGCTGGGAACGGGAACTGGACGCGGCCGCGCGGGAACTCGACCGCGCGGACACCCTCGCCTTCGGCGGGGTGGGACTGGCGGGGCAGATCCTGCCCGCGACCGAGGCGTACCGGACGCTGGAACAGGGGCTGCGGGAGCACCCGGAGGCGGCCCGCAAGCGGGTCGACAGGTTGCTCCGCAAGGGTTCGCCGGCCGGCCGGGCGTACGCGGCGACGCTGCTGGAGGCGGTCGACCCGGCCGCCGGGCGGGACGCCTGGGCCCGGCTGCGCGGCGACGACGGCGAGTTCACCACGTTCTCCGGCTGCCTCATGGGCCGCGCCACGCTGGGCGAATACGCCGCCGACCGGCTCGCCGCCGCCGACAGTAGCTGAGCACACACTCAGCGAACAGGACTTCAGCAGGCGTGCGTGCGGTTGTTACCGTTCCCGCCGAGCACGTTGGGGGAGGCGGTCGTGAACGGTTCGTTGGCGTGGGTGCTGGCCACGCTGGGATGTCTGGTCGGGGTGGCCGGAGTGGTGATCGCGGTGATCGCGTGGCGGAAGTCCCAGTCCGCGTCCCGCCCGAAGACGAAGGCGGCGCCGGGTGACCCGTTCCGGGACCGGGACGCGGACGCCCTGCGCGGCGACCCGCGCGCGCTCAAGCCCGGCGACATCGTCGAGATCCGCACGGTGCCGTACACGGTCCGTGGCTCGGTGCACCTGGTCGAGGGCGGCTGGAGCTGGGCGGAGCACCTACTCGACGATGCGGGCGGCGTGAAGCGCTGGCTCTCCGTCGAGGCCGACCCGGACCTGGAGATGGTGCTCTGGACCAGCGAGCCGGGGGCCACCGTGACGCCCGGCGCCCCGACGCTGGAGATCGCCGGCCGTCGCTACAACTGGGACGAGTCGGGCCAGGCCCGGTACACGGCCACCGAGGGCACCGGCCTCGACCCGAACGGCACCATGCGCTACTACGACTACCAGGCGCCCGGCGGCGCACGGCTGTCGTTCGAGGCGTACGGCGAGGCCGGCTGGGAGGTCAACCTCGGCGAGGAGCTGCGCCGCGCCGAGGTGATGATCTACCCGCAGGGTGGCCCGGACACGGTGCGCTGACGTGCTCGTCTGTCTGGACGCGCCGTACGTCGACACCAGCGCCGCCGATCTGAGCCTGGCCCTGGGCGGCCCGGAGCTGCCGGCGCTGGCCGTGCGCGACATCGACCTGCCCGGCCTGCCCCGGCTGCGGCTGCGCCTGCTGGGCGCCTCCCACCAGGTCGTGCTCGGCACGCTCACCGAGACGGTCGCCTGCCTGCCCGGCCGCCCGCCGCACCTGCCGGGCACGCTGCACGACGAGACGGCCGGCTACCGGTTCCTCGCCACAGTGCTCCGGCCGGAGGGCGACGGTCTGCGTACCCGGGTCGCGGCGCTGCGCGCCGAACTGGCCGAGGACCCGTACGCGCTGATCGGCGTCTTCCCCGGCGACGAGGACGCGGTCACCGCGCTCTCCGTGCGGCCCGCCCCGCCGGACGGCGTGCTCGCCTGGCGCACCTGGCACGCCTACCCGCAGACCAACGAGCTGGTCCTGACCGAGACGGTGGTGGAGGAGCTGTGACGTACCGACGGTGGTTCGTGGTGGGCGTGGCGGTCGCCGTCATCGGCGCGCTCATCGCCGCCTTCACGATCTTCTACGGCAACTTCTCGCCCCGCGGCTACGTGGAGGACAACTTCTCCCGCGCCACCGGGCGGGACATCGGCTCGAACGCGATCGCTTACACCTCGAACAAGGCGCCGAGCGACGTGTCCAAGCAGATCACCGACACCTGGAAGCCGGCCGACCAGTACGTCGACGGCAGCGGCGTGTACCTGCGCTACGACGACGACTCGGTGGTGATCCTCCCGCTCGCCGTCGGCTCGGTGATCCTGCTGGAGAAGATGACCACCGCCTACCCCCGGTACCACAGCGTCGTCGGCAACAGCTGGGGCTGGGGCCGAGGCAGCACGGTCCGGGGCGGCGGCCCCGGTTCCGGCAAGTAGCCCCTCCGACCCCCTCACCCTGGAGTCTCCTGTGCAGCATCTCGTCACCGACCTGCTGGTCACCCTCGCCTACGGCGCGGTCGGCGTCGTCCTGATGGCGATCGGCTACGTCCTGGTCGACCTGGCCACCCCCGGCAAGCTCCACGAGCTGATCTGGACCGAGCGCAACCGCAACGCGGCGCTGCTGCTCTCGTCCAACCTGCTCGGGGTCGGCACGATCGTGGTCGCCGCGATCGTGGCCAGCGACGACGACTTCACGCTGGGGCTGGTCGGGGCCGCCGCGTACGGCATCCTCGGTCTGGTGATCATGGCGGCGGCGTTCGTGCTGCTCGACGTGGCCACCCCGGGCAAGCTCGGTGAGCTGCTCGTCGACCCGGAGCCGCACCCGGCGGTGTGGGTCTCCGCCACCGTGCACCTCGCCACCGGTGCGATCATCGCGGCCGCGATCATCTGATGAGCGGAAAGCCCGCACAGCATTCGGCGGGGAAGGACAAGCGCACGCAGACGGTGATCTGGTCCGTGGTCGTGGGGATCGTGGTCGTCGTCTGCGCCATCGGTGTGTTCAGCGGCGACTCGGACACCTCCGTCCCCGCGCCGGCGGCCGACGAGCGGTCCGGCACCGTGCCGATCCTCCGGGCCGCCGCCGACAGCCAGGGCATCTGCTACGGCTGGGAACTGCTCGACGTGTACGACGAGGTGAGCGTCGGCTCCAACCTCGGCGACGGCACCACAGTCGTCGACGCTCCCGGCTGCACGCGCTGGATCGCTGTGTCCGCGAACGTCAGGTACACCTCGTCGAGCAGCGAGTCGGAGGACTCCGCCACGATCCGGATCAAGGGCTCGGACGACATCGAGTTCGCCGACCTCGCCGCGATCGAGACCCGCCTGGGCCGCTTCGGGCTGGACGAGGAGGCATTCGTCGACGACCCCGGCTGGGCCGTCACCCGGGCCGCCACGATCCTGCCGCTGCTCGCCGCCGAGCGCGGGCTCGCCGAGCCGGCCGCCACCCCCACCGCCGGGCCGTCGACCGCGGCCGCACCGCTGCCGGACGCCGGCAACGACTTCTGGCGGGACCGCTGGATCTACGTCCTCAGCTCGCTCGGTCTGTTCCTGCTCGCCGCGCTGTTCCTCGTCGTGGGCGTGCGCCAGCGCCGCAACCACCGGGGACGGGTGCCCGCGCAGCGCGCCGGGGCGGGAGCCGCCGGACGTACCCGGAGCAGACGGTGACAGTCGACGTGGCCGCACGGCCGCGGTGGCGCCTGGCCCGCGCGGCGGTCCTGCTCGCGGTCTTCGTGTGCGCGGCCTGCGGCCTGGTGTACGAGCTGGCGCTGGTCGCGCTCGGCAGCTACCTGATCGGCGACACGGTCGGCCAGGCGTCGATCGTGCTCGGCGTGATGGTCTTCGCGATGGGCGTCGGCGCGCTGGTGGCGAAGCCGTTGCAGTCCCGGGCGGTGGTCTCGTTCGCGGTGATCGAGCTGACGCTGGCGCTGCTCGGCGGCCTGTCCGTGCTCGGCCTCTACGCCGCGTTCGCCTGGCTCGACCTGTACGGTCCGGCGCTCGTCGGCACCGCGTTCGTGCTCGGACTGCTGATCGGCGCGGAGATCCCGCTGCTCATGGTGATGCTGCAACGCATCCGGGAGCAGTCGGCGGGCAGCGCGGTGGCCGACCTGTTCGCCGCCGACTACGTGGGCGCGCTGCTCGGCGGGCTGGCCTTCCCGTTCCTGCTGATCCCGGTCTTCGGCCAGCTCAAGGGCGCGCTCGTGGTGGGCGCGGTGAACGCGGTCGCCGGTGTGGTGCTCGTCTTCACCGTGTTCCGCGCCGAACTCG
This sequence comes from Micromonospora sp. RV43, assembly GCF_001029515.1. Taxonomy (NCBI): domain Bacteria; kingdom Bacillati; phylum Actinomycetota; class Actinomycetes; order Micromonosporales; family Micromonosporaceae; genus Micromonospora; species Micromonospora sp. RV43. Next base: position 21,325 of record NZ_LEKG01000046.1, read on the forward strand.
GCCGCCGGGCGCGGGCCGCGCTGGGCGTGGCCACCGTCGTGGTCGGCCTGCTTCTCGGGTACGCCTGGGTGACCGCCCACGACTTCGAGGTGACCACCCGCCAGCAGCTCTACCGCGACCCGGTGGTGCACGCCGAGCGCAGCCGCTACCAGGAGATCGTGCTGACCCGATCCGTGCGCGAGCCCGGCCACTCCGACACCGACCTGCGGCTGTTCCTCAACGGCGACCTCCAGTTCAGCTCGATCGACGAGTACCGCTATCACGAGGCGCTCGTGCATCCGGCGATGCGGGGGGCGCACGGTGACGTGCTGGTGCTCGGCGCCGGGGACGGGCTGGCCGCACGGGAGATCCTCAAGTACCCGGACGTGCGCTCGGTGACGCTCGTCGACCTCGACCCGGCAGTGGTCGAGCTGGCCCGCCGGGAGCCGCAGCTGCGCGAGCTGAACCGGGAGTCGCTCACCGACCCCCGGGTACGGGTGCTCAACCTGGACGCGTTCGCCTGGCTGCGTACCGCCACGGACCGCTTCGACGTGGTGATCGCCGACCTGCCCGATCCGGACGAGACGGCCACCGCGAAGCTCTACACGATCGAGTTCTACACGCTGATCCGGCCGGTGCTGGCCCCCGGCGGGCGGCTCGTCGTGCAGTCCGGGTCGCCCTACTTCGCACCCCGGTCGTACTGGTCGATCGAGCGGTCGGTGCGCGAGGCGGGCTTCGCCACAGTGCCGTACCACGTCGACGTGCCGAGCTTCGGCGACTGGGGGTTCGTGCTCGCCGCGCCGGGTGACGTCGCGCCGGAACTGGCGCTGCCGGACGATCCGCCGCCGCTGCGTTTCCTCACCCCGGCGGTGCTGGCCGCCGCCGGCACGTTCCCCGCCGACCGGGCCCGGATCGACGTACCGGCCTCCACCCTGTTGCGCCCGAGGGTGCTGGACTACGCCCGCGAGGAGTGGCGCGGCTACTAGGTTTCGGGACATGCCACCCGAATCGTCGTCGCGTCACCGACCGGGGATCGGCTGGCTGGTCCGCCGGCTGCCGACCCGGGCGGTCGAGGCGGCGTCCTACCTCCAGGCGTTCGTGCTCTCCGGCGTGGTCACCGTGCTGGCCGTGCGGGCGTACCTGAAGGCCACCGACTATCCACAGCTCGGCGGCGGCGGGCTGCACATCGCGCACGTCCTCTGGGGCGGCCTGCTGCTCGCCGTCGGCCTGGGCATCCCGCTCGTCTTCCTCGGCGGTGGCGCCCGCAGCGGCGGGGCGGTGATCGGCGGCATCGGGTTCGGGTTGTTCATCGACGAGGTGGGCAAGTTCGTCACCACCGGCACCGACTACTTCTACGCCCCCGCCGCCGCCATCATCTATGTCGCGTTCGCGCTGCTGGTCCTGCTCATCCAGGCGGTACGCGGGCGCACCGGCCGGTCCCGGCTGACCCCGGCCGAACGCACCGCGAACGCACTGGACATGGTGCTCAGCGGCCTGCCGGGCGGGCTGACCGACCGCCGCCGGATCGCCGTGCTGCGGCTCGTCCAGGGCACCGGACCGGCCACCGAGACGGCGGTGGCGCACCTGCTCGAAGCGGTGCCCCACCGGGAACCGCCGCCGGTGCCGCTCTGGCAGCGGGCGGCGGACCGGGCCCGGCGCCTCGCCGTCTGGGCGGCCGGACGCCGCTGGCTGGTCTGGCCGGTGGTGGTCTACCTGGTGGTGGAGCCGGTGCTCACGGTGGTGGCGGTGTTCCTCGACGGGGTGACCGGGAAACTGGACCAGGAACGGGAGTGGGGCGCGGTGCTCGGCGTCAGCGCCACCGCGTTGATCACCGCCGTGCTCGGTCTGTGGGCCGCCTGGCTGCTGCGCCGCAACCGGGCCGAGGCGTTCCGCCTGTTCAAGCTGGCGCTGCTCGTCGACCTGCTGTTCGGGCAGGTCTTCAACTTCACTGTGAACCAGTTCGGCGCGGTCTCCGCCGTCGCGCTCGATCTCGCGTTGCTCGGCGTGGTCACCGCCGAGCACCGCCGGTTGCGGCGCGCCGCCGAGAGGTAGAGCCGTTTCCGGCGTGCTGAGCTGGTGGAAGATCGCTACGGTGGGCATCTGATCCAGGAAGGGAGAATCATGGTCGATGCTCCGGGCACCCCGCCCCGTACGCGTCCCGGCGTGGTGACGCTCTCCAGTTGGCTGCTCATCCTCGTCGCCGCGATCCAGGTGCTGAACCTGATCGTGGCGCTGACCGTCGTCGGCAAGATCCGCGACGTTCTCACCGACGCGTACGCGGGCACCTCGGCCGAAGGGGCCGGCGACATCGCGTACGCGTTCAGCATCATCACGGCGGTCGTGTCGCTGCTGATCGCGGCCGGGCTCGTCGTCCTCGCGCTGCTGAACAACCGGGGCAAGAACGGCTCCCGGATCACCACCTGGGTGCTGGGCGGCATCCTGTTCTGCTGCACCGGCGGCGGGCTGCTGACCGGCCTCACCGGCGGCATGACGGGCGGCGGCAACACCACCGGTGACGTGCCCAGCTCGGAGGAGATCCAGCGCCGGCTGGAGGACGCGCTGCCGTCCTGGTACACCCCGGTCAACCTGCTGCTGGGTCTGGTCGCGCTGCTCGCCCTGCTGGCCGCGCTGATCCTGCTGGCGCTGCCGAAGGCGAACGAGTTCTTCCGCAAGCCCAAGGCCGGCTGGGAGCCGCCGGTGCCCGGTGGCGCCTACCCGGCGTACCCGTCGCACCCGGGCCAGTCCGGGGATCCGGCGTACCCGTCGTACCCGCCGGCTCCCGGCACCCCGCCGTCGACGCCCGGCGGTCAGCCGCCGTCCGCGCCGGGTGGTCAGCCGCCGTCCGCGCCGGGTGGTCAGCCGCCGTCCGCACCCGGTGGTCAGCCGGGTGAGCGCCGCGACCCGGAGCCGCCATCCGGAAGTTGACGTCCGGATTGCAGCGACGCCGACGATCCCTCCGAGTAGGTTGCAAGCCGACGCCTACCGGAGGGATCAGTCGTGTCGTACCCCGAACGGGCCGCACCCCGCCGGCCGGGCACGGTCCTCGCCGCGGCGGCGCTGCTGCTGGTGATGGCGGTCGGCGCCGTGGCGTACGCGGTGGTCAACCTGGCCGTCAGCGGCGGCACGGTGGACCGGTTCCGGGACGCGGCAGCCGAGCGGACCGGCGCCAGCGGCGGCGACGTCGACCAGGTGGCCGGTCTGCTGCGCGGCTCCACAGTGCTGGCCGCCGTGCTCGGCGTGCTCGCCGCGCTGCTGCTCGTCGGGCTCGCGCTCGGTCTGCTCGCCGGCCGGTCCGGTGCCCGCACGGCGACCTGGGTGGTCGCCGGCACGGGCCTGCTCTGCGGTTGCTGCGGGCTGGCGGTGCTGGTCGGCCAACGGGCCGCCCCGCTGCGGCTCGGCGCGGACGACCGGATCACCGCCGACCTGCTGGGACTCGTCGGCGACGCGTACCCGTCGTGGTGGATCCCGGTGAACGCGACGCTGTCGGTGGCGCAGATCCTCGGCTATCTGGTGGTCGCCGTGCTGCTCACGCTGCCGTCGTCCGGCGCGTTCCTGCGACGCCGTACCGCACCGCTGCGGCTGTCCGGCTACGGCTCGACAGTGTCCGGCGCGGCCGCCCCCGGGCCGACGCCCTGGGGGCCGCCACCCGGCCTGAAACCGCCCCCGTCCGTCCCGCCCGCGACGCCGCCGGGTGGGTTCCCGCCACCTCCCGAGGACAGCCGATGACCGGTGACACCCACCCCTCCCGGCGCCGCGCCCTGGTGACCGGCGCCAGCCTGGGCATCGGCGAGGCGTTCGCCCGCCGGCTCGCCGCCGACGGATGGGACGTCGTCCTGGTGGCCCGGGATGCCGTCCGGCTCGACGCGCTGGCGGCCGAGCTGACCGGGCGGCACGGCGGTGACGCCGAGACGATCGCGGCCGATCTGTCCACCGAGGACGGCTGTGCGGCGGTCGAGCAGCGGCTCACCGCCGGTACGCCGATCGAGCTGCTCGTCAACAACGCCGGCATCAGTCTGAGCAGGTCGTTCATCCGCTCGTCGGTGGCGGACGAGGCGCGGCTGGTCCGGCTCAACGTGCTCGCCGTGCTGCGTCTGACCCACGCCGCCCTCGGTCCGATGATCGAGAGAGGCCACGGGGCAGTGATAAATGTCTCTTCCGTTGCCGGCTTCGGTGTCCCCATGCCGGGATCCACGTACTCGGCCAGCAAGGCGTGGGTGACGAATTTCAGTGAATCGATCGGCCAGTCCGTCGCACCGCTGGGTGTGCGCGTGATGGCGCTCTGTCCCGGCTACACGCGAACCGGAGTTCACGAACGCGCGGGCATCGACATGTCGCGCCTGCCCGCCTGGGCCTGGCTGCGAGCCGACGATGTGGTCGCCGAAGGGCTCCGTGACCTGCGGAAAGGCAAGGCGGTGAGCGTTCCGGACTGGAAGTACAAGGTGGCGGTGGCCGGGCTGCGGCACGCGCCGAAGCGGCTGCTGCGCGGCTTCCGGCGGGACACCCGGGGTGCGGTCGGCCGGCAGCGCGGCTGACCGGCGGCAGCCCGTACGCGCACCGGCCCGGCGGCCGACCGGGATGGACGGTCGCACAGCGTAGCCGCTCATCGCCACCCGTCGGTCGCCCGCAGGGTTGACCAGGGCAGGCCCGAAACATGGCGCTCAGACTTGCGAAGTACGCTCTTGGGCCATGGGCGACCACGACGACCTGCGCAAATTCATCACTGACCTCGCTGTGGTGCACGGCCGGGTGGTGCTCTCGTCGGGCCGCGAGGCGGACTGGTACGTGGATCTGCGTCGCGTCACGCTCCATCACGAGGCGGCTCCGTTGATCGGCCGGGTCATGCGTGACCTCACCGCCGACTGGGCCTACGACGCGGTCGGCGGGCTGACCCTGGGCGCCGATCCGGTGGCCGCCGCCATGCTGCACGCCTCGGCGGGCACCGGCCACGCGGTCGACGCCTTCGTGGTCCGCAAGGAGGGCAAGGCCCACGGTCTCCAGCGCCGGATCGAGGGGCCGGACGTCTCCGGGCGACGGGTGCTCGCGGTCGAGGACACCTCCACCACCGGTGGAAGTGTGTTGACGGCTGTCGACGCATTGCGTGAGGCAGGGGCCGAGGTGGTGGGTGTGGCGGTTATTGTTGATCGAGGTGCCGGCGACACGGTGCGAGCCGCCGGATTGCCCTATCGGGCGGCCTATACGTTGGCTGACCTCGGCCTTGTGGCGTAAAAGTTTGCCGATTCGGATCTGCTGATATGCAGGCGGATCGATGCTGCTGGTGGAAGGATGGAATACGTGGGAACTGCGTTGGCTGAAATGACCATGCCTCAGATCTCGCCGCTTGCCGGCGAGCCGATCGAACGCGCCGACGCCGAGCGGCTTGCGGGGGTCCTCAAGGCCCTCGCTGACCCCGCCCGGCTGCGGCTGCTCAGCCTGATCCAGTCGGCTCCCGAGGGGGAGGCGTGCGTGTGTGACCTCACCGCGCCGCTCGGCCTCTCGCAGCCGACGGTCAGCCACCACCTGCGAATCCTCACCGAGGCCGGCTTGCTGGAGCGGGAGAAGCGCGGGGTCTGGGCGTACTACCGGCTGGTGCCGTCCGCGATCGCCACGATCGCGGATCTGCTCACCCCGCCGCGGAAGCGGGCCACCAAGAAGGCTCGCTGAAACCTTCGGGCCGACCCGACCGAGGGTCGTCCCGACCGGGTGACCGGTGGCGTGCGAGGGGTGGCGCCATCAGCGCACAGTGACGGCTGTCGTCGTCCGTGTGACCCGGCTGGAGCAGTGCTGTCGAAGGCCGGTCCTCGTCCGAGGGCCGGCCTTCGGCGTCCGTACGTGCTCAGCGGCGGTGCTGACCGCCGTGCCCGTCGCCGTGCCCGGGACGGTGCTCCTCGATGCCCTCCCGGGCCGCCTCCACAGTGCCGGCCACAGTCGCCGCGGTGATGACGGCGACCGCCTCGCCGCGCTTGCGTGCCCGCCGGTCGCGGAGGAACTCGAAGAAGATCGGCAGCACCGAGATCACGATGATCAGCGCGACCACCGGCAGGATGTACCTGTCGATCTTGTCGCCGATGGCGTCGTAGATCTGCCGGGCCAGCAGGTAGCCGATCAGCAGGATGCCGTCCACCCAGAGGACCGCGCCCACCACGTTCCACACGAAGAACTGGCGGGCCGGCATGCCGAGCACCCCGGCCACCGGGTTGAGGAACGTCCGCACGATCGGGATGAACCGGGCCAGCACCACGGCCTTCGCCGGACCGAACTTCTGGAAGTAGTACTCCGCCTTCTCCACGTACTCCCGCTTGAACAGACGGGAGTTGGGCTTCTCGAACATGCGCCGGCCGTACCGGGCGCCGAGCCAGTGCCCGAGCTGGGCGCCGACGATGGCGCAGAGCGGACCGCCGATCATCAGCCCGGCCAGGGACAGGCGGGTGCCGTCGCCGAAGATGGCGTCGGCCACCGGAGAGGCGGCCACCCCGGCCAGGAACAGCAGCGAGTCGCCCGGGAAGAAGAAGCCGACGAGCAGCCCGGTCTCGGCGAAGAGGATCACCCAGACGCCGATCATGCCGAAGGTGTGGATGAGGTCCTTCGGATCGAGCGGGTTCAGCGCCACGCTCTCGGAGAACATCCGGGTCTTCTCTGCTGTGTCCACGGCCACACAGGGTACCCCGGCCCGGTCCGGCATTTCGGCCGGACCGGGCGTCCTCGTCAGAGGCGGGGGTCGACCGGCTCGGACTCGCAGGCGAGGATCGCGAACACCAGCTCGTGGCGGCGCCAGAGCGGGGCGTCCTCGGCCAGCGCGTCCAGGGCGGCCAGGCCCAGTCCGTGCTCGCGCAGGGCGAGCCCGCGCTTGCGACCCAGCGAACGGCGGCGCAACGCGGCGAGCTGCCCCGCCTCGGTGTACCCGGGACCGTAGATGATCCGCAGGTACTCCCGCCCCCGGCACTTGATCCCCGGCTGGAGCAACGAGCCCTTCGGCGAACGGGCGGCCAGGCCCGCGTACGGCTTGACCACCATGCCCTCGCCACCGGCCGCGGTGAGCGACAGCCACCACTCGGTGGCGTCGGCCACCGCCGACTCGTCGGCCAGGTCCACCACCCGCCGCCGGGTCGGCGTGAAGAACTCCGGGTCGGCGGCGCAGAGCCGGTCGGCCAGCGCCAGGTGCCAGCCGTGGTCGCGGTCGGCGTAGCTCACCCCGGCCCCGGCCAGCACCGCGAACGGCGCCAGCGTCACCCCGCGCAGCCCGTCGGTCGGCCGGACGTACGCCCGGTAGGCAGCCGAGTAGGCGGTGATCTCGGCGGCCCGCCCGGCCATCCGGTCGCGCAGCCCCGCCACCGGCATCCCGCGCCCGGCGGCGGTGTCCAGCGCGGCGAGCACCGCCGGCAACGCGGCCCGCCCGGCCGCGCCGACCCCGGCGTACTGCTCGCGGATCAGCCCGCTCGCCTTCGCCGACCAGGGCAGCAGCTCGGCGTCGAGCAGCAGCCAGTCGGTGTCCAGCTCGGCCCAGAGACCGGCGCCGGTGACCGCGGCGCGCACCCGGGTCAGCAGCTCGCCGTCGAGCGGCGGAGCGAAGAACGGCCTGCCGGTACGGGTGTGCACCACCCCGCCGCCGAAACGGCCCGGCTCCCGCTCCACGAGCACCACCGCTCGCGAACCCATGTGCTTCTCCTCGCAGACCACCCGCTCGACGCCCGCCGCGCGGTAGTCGGCGAACGCCTCGGCCGGGTGCTCCAGGAACCCGTCCACTACCGACGTGGAGCAGGGCGCCATGGTCGGCGGCAGCCACACCAGCCGGCCCGGGTCGACCGCGAACCGGCTCATCACCTCCAACGCGGCGGCGGCGTTCTCGGCCGGCACGGTCAGCGACCCGTACGCGTGGGTGAGGTGCCGTCGCCCGGTCACGTCGGCCAGGTCCAGCACGGTGTCCGGCCGCGACGGCGTGACCGGGACCAGCGGACGTGCCGGGGCGTACCACTCCTTCACCGCCGGGACCGCCACCAGCTCCTTCTCCGGGTAGCGCAGCGCGGTGAGCTGCCCGCCGAACACGCAGCCGGTGTCCAGGCAGATGGTGTTGTTCACCCACTCCGGCTCGGGCGTCGGCGTGTGCCCGTACACGACCATCGCCGAACCCCGGTAGTCCCGCGCCCACGGGTAGCGCACCGGCAGGCCGTACTCGTCGGTCTCGCCTGTGGTCTCGCCGTAGAGCGCGAACGACCGCACCCGGCCGGACGCCCGCCCGTGGTACGCCTCCTTCAGCCCGGCGTGCGCCACCACGAGCCGGCCGCCGTCGAGCACGTAATGGCTGACCAGGCCGTCGATGAACGTCTCCACCCCGGCGACGAACTCCGGCGACTCGGCGGCGAGCTGCTCCATCGTCTCGGCCAGGCCGTGGGTGAGCCGGACGTCCCGGCCGCGCAGCTTGCGCAGCAGCTTCTGCTCGTGGTTGCCCGGCACGCAGATCGCGTGCCCGGCCGCCACCATGCCCATCACCAGGCGGAGCACGCCGGGCGAGTCCGGGCCGCGGTCCACCAGGTCACCGACGAACACCGCGGTACGCCCCGACGGGTGCGCCGCGTCCACCGGGCGGCCCGCGTCGTCGTGCCGCAGCACGTAGCCGAGCCGGGACAGCAGCGCCTCCAGCTCGGTACGGCAGCCGTGCACGTCCCCGATAACGTCGAACGGGCCGGTCAGGTCGCGCCGGTCGTTGAACAGCTTCTCGTAGCGGATCTCCGCGGCGTCGATCTCCTCCACGCCGCGCAGCACGTGCACCTTGCGGAAGCCCTCGCGGGCCAGCCGCCCGTACGACTGCCGCAGGTCGCGGCGCATCCGGTTGAGCACCTGGCGGCCGTGCGTCCGGTCGGCGCGCGCCTCCGTACGCTCCCAGGCCACCGCCTCCGGCACGTCCAGCACGATCGCCACCGGCAGCACGTCGTGCTCGCGGGCCACCCGGATCAGCCCGGCGCGGGCGTGCGGCTGGAGGTTCGTCGCGTCGACCACAGTCAGCAGTCCCCGCCGCAGCCGGATGGCGGCGACGTGGTGCAGCGCGTCGAACGCGTCGGCGGACGCGGACTGGTCGTTCTCGTCGTCGGCCACCAGCCCGCGGAACGTGTCCGAGGAGAGCACCTGGCTGGGCGCGAAGTGCCGCCGGGCGAACGTCGACTTGCCGGAGCCGGAGACGCCGACGAGCGCCACCAGTGCCAGCTCGGGGATGTCCAGGACGGTCATCGGTTCGTCGCCTCCTTCCGGTCGTTGCTGGTGTTCTCATTGCGGTCATCCCGCGTCAGCACCGCGATCTGGGTCGGCGTGCCCACCTCCGGGTCCTCGTCGCCGACGCCGCCGAGCACCGCCGTGTAGCCGTGCGCCGCCGCCACCCGGTCCACCCAGGCGGCGAACTCGGCCCGGGTCCACTCGAACCTGTGGTCGGCGTGCCGGAACCGGCCCGGCGCGAGCCCCTCGTAGCGCACGTTGTACTCGACGTTCGGGGTGGTCACCACCACCGTGCCCGGCCGGGCGTGACCGAACACCGCGTCCTCCAGCGCAGGCAGGCGCGGCGGGTCGAGGTGCTCGACGACCTCCATCAGCACCGCCGCGTCGTACCCTCGGAGCCGGTCGTCCCGGTAGGTGAGCGCGGACTGCCACAGCCGGATCCGGTCCCGCTGCCGCTCCGGAAGCCGGTCCAGGCGCAGCCGCCGGGCCGCCATGCCGAGCGACCGGTCGGACACGTCGACGCCCACCACCTCGGTGAACCGCCGGTCGGCGACGAGCGCGGTGAGCAGCGCACCGCCACCGCAGCCCAGGTCCAGCACCCGGCTCGCGCCGCTGTCCCGCAGCGCGGCGAGCACCGCCTCCCGTCGCCGTACCGCCAGGGAGGCCCGGCGGACGTCCTCCGCCGTCCCGGCCCCGCCGCCCGACTCGGCCGGCTCTCCGGTCGACGGCTCGATGCTGTCGTCGGCGGGCGGCTCGTCGGCGAGCCGCAACTCGGTCAGCCGGGCCATCGCCTCACCCGCGAGCGCCCGGCGGTGCGCCAGATAGCGGCGCGTGATCAGGCCCCGCTCCGGATGACCGGCCAGCCAGCCGGCACCGGCCCGCAGCAGCTTGTCCACCTCGTCCGGTGCCACCCAGTAGTGCTTGGCGTCGTCGAGCACCGGCAGCAGCACGTACAGGTGGTTGAGGGCGTCCGCGAGCCGCAGCGTGCCGGTCAGCGTCAGGTCGACGTAGCGGCTGTCACCCCACTCCGGGTACGTCTCGTCGAGCGGGATCGGGGTGGCAGTCACGGTCCAGCCCAGCGGGGCGAAGATGCGTACCGCCAGCTCGGCGCCGCCGCGGCAGCGCAGCACCGGCACCCGTACGGTCAGCGGGATCGCGCTCGCCGCCAGCTCGGGACGGTCGCGCGACTCGCCCCGCAGGGCGGAGCGGAACACCTTCGACAGCGCCGACGAGAGCAGGCTGGAGGCGGCGTACGGACGGTCGTTGACGTACTGCCCGAGCGCGAAGCCCTCCGGCGCCCGGTTCCGGCGGCCGCGGCCCAGCTTGAGCGGATCGACCTCGACCAGCAGCGCCGCGGTGCAGCGCGCCTCGTCCGCCTCCGGGTAGAACACATGCGCGGCACCGGCGGGCAGGTCGAAGCTCTGCACGCGGTCCGGATGCTTCACCAGGAGGTGTCCGAGGTCGGTCGCCGGGCGGTGGGTCGTGGTCAGGGTCAGCAGCACCCATCGATGATCTCGTGATCGCCCGGTTCCTGTCGTGGGGGTTTCCGGGGAGGCCGAATCCCGCCGCAATGTTCCGGCTGCCCGGGACCGTCCATGAAACGGGACACCGGGAGGTGCAGTGACGTACGAGGAGTTCGCCGACGCGCGGTTGGGCGCCCTGCTGCGGTACGCGGTCATGCTGACCGGGGATCCGCACCAGGCCCAGGACCTCGTGCAGGAGACCATGGTCAGGGTCCAGCTCAACTGGCGGCGCGGATCGTGGGCGCGGCGGGTGCTGCTGCGCGGCGAGGCGGACGAGTCGGTGCCCGCGCCGACCGACCACGCCCAGTCCGCCGTGGACCGGGACCAGGTCCGGTCCTGGCTGTCCCGGTTGCCCCGGCGGCAGCGGGCCGCGCTGGTGCTGCGCTACTACGAGGACCTGCCGGACGGGGAGATCGCCGAGATCCTCGGCTGCGCCGTCGGCACGGTCCGGTCCAGCATCTCGCGCGCGCTGGCCACCCTCCGAGCCGAACTCGTGGAGGTCTGCTGATGATCGAGGACGAGCTGCGGGCCGCGTTCGCCCGCCTCGAGGAGTCGACCCCGCCCGTCGGCCCGGTCCGGGCCGCCGTCGACCGGGCGGTGATCAGTCGCCGTCGGCGCCGTCGGCGCGTACGCCTGGCCGGGACCGCGCTGGCGGTCGCCGCCGTCGCGCTTGTCGGTTTCACAGCGATGGCGCCCCGGCCGCCGGCGCCGACGGCGGCGCCCGCGCCCCCCACGCCGGTGCCGGAGCCCGGCGGCGCGTTGAACCTGCTGCTGCTCGGCGTCGACCAGTCGGTCGGCAGCCGGCGCGCCGACTCGGTGCTGCTGGTGCACCTGCCGGCCGACCGGAGCCGGCTCCACCTCGTGTCGTTCCCGCGTGACCTGCTGGTGCCGGTACCGCCGCAGGGCGGGACGGAGAAGCTCAACGCGACGTTCTCCCGCGCCGCCGGTTCGGGCACCGACCTGGCCGCCGGCTACCGGGCGACCCGCCAGGCGGTCGCCCGGCTGACCGGGGTACGCGTCGACGCCGGCGCGGTGCTCACGTACCCGGGGGCGCGTGAGCTGACCGACGCGGTCGGCGGCGTGCCGGTCTGCCTGCCGGCGCCGGTGCGTTCGGTGCACACCGAGCGGCGTTTCCCGGCCGGATGTCAGCGGCTCGACGGCGCGGCGGCGGTGGACCTGCTGCGGCAGCGGTACGGCCTGCGCGACGGCGGGCTGGACCGGGACCGCAACGCGGCCCGCTACGCCGCCGGTCTGCTCCGCCAGCTCCGGGAGCAGGGCACGGCGACCGATCCGGCGCAACTCGGCCGGCTGCTCCTGCGGATCGGACCGGCCGTCACGGCCGACACCGGCGACCTGTCGCTGCCGGCGCTGGTGGCCGCGGCCGGCCGAACCGCCGCGGCCGAGCCGGTCGCGCTCGCCTTCCCGGTACGCGACGAGTGGAACGGTCGCGGGTACGAGCCGGACCCGGAACTCGCCCCCGGGTTCCTGGACGCGTTGCGCGCGGACCGGCTGGCGCAGTGGGCCGCAGAACACCCGGGTCAGGTCACCGCCCTGCGGTGACCGGGCGCCGGGTCAGCGGTAGTCGTCCTCGTCGGCGGCGACGACGCGGGCCTGCTCCATGGCGTCCCAGTCGTCGACCTCCATGCCCCGGTGCGGCTCGCCGTCTGTCTCGTCGGTCACAGTGGTGGCCTGCTCCACCGCGTCGGCCGGCTCGGCCTCCAGATCCCGCTCCTCCGGGGCGAGGTGGTCACTGGGGGCGAAGTCCTCGTCGGGCTGACCCATCGTCCCTCCCTGTTCTCCGTGCGGGCATCGTCCCCACCACCGTACGGGCTGCTCCGGGCCGCCGCTGGGTGGCGGGCGGAACGGCGGAGTCGGCGATTGTCCCGCTCCCGGCGCGCGGCCGGTGCCAGGATGGGAGGCATGGGCTTCCTGATCCGACTGGCGATCACCGCGGTCGCGTTGTGGATCGCGACGCTGATCGTGCCCGGAGTGGAGGTGAGCGGCCGTAACACCGGCAGCAACGTGCTCACCCTGATCGTGGTGGCACTGGTCTTCGGTGTGGTCAACGCGGTGCTCAAGCCGCTCATCAAGGTGTTCGGCTGCGTGTTCTACCTGCTCACGCTCGGCCTGTTCGCGCTCGTGGTGAACGCGCTGCTGTTCCTGCTCACCGACTGGATCGCCGGGGTGCTGAAGCTCCCGTTCCACGTGGACGGCTTCTGGGCCGCCTTCTGGGGCGCCATCGTGGTCGCGGTGGTGAGCTGGCTGATCAGCGTCATCGTGCCGGACCGGCTGGAGAATCGGTGAGCGGCGTCCGGGCCGGTTGTGCCCCGCTCACGCTCCTACGGGATACTGCCCGCGGTGGACAGCGCGGTCCGGCGCAGCCGTGGACGTCAGCGACCGGAACGGCCGGCTCCGGGGAAGACCCGGGGCCGGAACGGCCGCCCTCCATGGAAGACAGCGGCCTGCACGGCCGAGAGCGGTAAGTAAGGAGCGTTCGACATGCCCATCGCTTCCCCCGAGGCTTACGCGGAGATGCTGGACCGGGCCAAGGCCGGCCGGTACGCGTACCCCGCGATCAACGTGACCTCCTCGCAGACGCTGAACGCGGCGCTCAAGGGCTTCGCCGATGCGGAGAGCGACGGCATCATCCAGGTCTCCACCGGCGGCGCGGAATACCTGTCCGGCCCGTCCGTGAAGGACATGGTGACCGGCGCTGTGGCGTTCGCCGCGTACGCGCACGAGGTCGCCAAGAAGTACCCGGTGAACATCGCGCTGCACACCGACCACTGCCCGAAGGACAAGCTGGACAAGTTCGTCCGGCCGCTGATGGCCATCTCGCAGGAGCGCGTCAAGGGCGGCCAGGAGCCGCTGTTCCAGTCGCACATGTGGGACGGCTCGGCCGTGCCGGTGGCGGAGAACCTGGAGATCGCCGAGCAGCTCCTCGCCGAGGCCGCCAAGGGCAAGATCGTCCTGGAGATCGAGGTGGGCGTCGTCGGCGGCGAGGAGGACGGCGTCGAGAACGCCATCAACGACAAGCTCTACACCACCGTCGACGACGGCCTGGCCATGGTCGACGCGCTCGGCCTGGGCGAGAAGGGCCGCTACATGGCGGCGCTGACCTTCGGCAACGTGCACGGCGTCTACAAGCCGGGCAACGTCAAGCTCCGTCCCGAGGTGCTCAAGCAGATCCAGGACGCGGTCGGCGCCAAGTACGGCAAGGACAAGCCGCTCAGCCTGGTCTTCCACGGCGGCTCCGGCTCGCTGCTGTCGGAGATCCGGGAGGCGCTGGACTACGGCGTGGTGAAGATGAACATCGACACCGACACCCAGTACACCTTCACCCGCCCGGTCGCGGACCACATGTTCCGCAACTACGACGGCGTGCTCAAGGTCGACGGCGAGGTCGGCAACAAGAAGATGTACGACCCGCGTGTCTGGGGCAAGGCCGCCGAGGCCGGCATGGCCGCCCGCGTGGTCGAGGCCTGCGAGCACCTGCGCTCCACCGGCACCACCATGAAGTGACACCCCGCGTGTAAGGAAGGGCCCCTTGTTAACGCTCGGCGTTAACAAGGGGCCCTTCCTCTACCGGAGGCGTTAAAAGGGGGCCCTTCCTTTCACTGCACCAGCACCCGGACGGCGTCGCGCACGTCGTCGGTCAGATGGATCGTGTGCGACAGGTCGCCGAACGGGGACGCGGCGAACAGCGGCCGCAGCAGCGACTCCACCGGCAGCTCGGTGGTCCAGTACGTGCGGTCCAGGAAGACGTACGCCCCGCTCGCCCCGTCGGTGCCGTAGAACGTCTTGGTGGCCGCCTGGAACACCTCCTGCACGGTGCCGGCCTTGCCGGGCGCGAACACGATCCCGCCCCGGGCCAGCCGCAGGATCGTGTCCTCCCGGATGGCGTTGGAGAAGTACTTGGCGATCCGGCCCGCGAACAGGTTCGCCGGCTCGTGGCCGTACAACCAGGTGGGGATGGCCAGCCCGCCGGAACGGGCCCACCCGGTGCCTGGCGCCGACGGGCGGGGCGAGGGCAGCGACGGGCCGTCCGCGTACCGCTTGCGCACCGCCAGCGCCGCCGCCGTGTACCGGTCGTGGTCGGTGAAGTCCGGCGCGACGGCGAGCACGTCGATCGCGGCGGACAGCTCCTCGGCCGGCCAGGCCGCGAGGAACGCGCCGAGGTTCGCCGCCTCCATCACACCCGGACCGCCGCCTGTGACCACCAGGCGGTCGGCCCGTGCCAGCTCCCAGCCCAGCACGGCGGCCATCCGGTACGCGACGCTGCCGCGTGGCACCGCGTGCCCGCCCATCACACCCACCACCGACTGCGGCCCGTGCGCGGCCAGCCACGACCGGGTGGCGTCGGCCAGCGCGTTGTCCACGCCGTGATCGTGCAGTCGCTGACCGAGCGCCTCGCGTACGTCCGGCAGCGCGCCGCCGTGCTCCCGGAAGTGCGCGTACACCCGGGTGTCGTACATCCCGGCGAACCCGCCCTCGGCGAACCCGGCGGCCAGCTCGTCGGCGGTGTAGAGGTGCGACGGCTGGGTCGGGTAGGGCAGCCCGGAGAACGGAGGGACGACGTTGGCGCCCCGGCGGACCAGGTCCGCGCCCACCTCGCGGCCGGCGAAGCGGCAGCCCACGAAGAGCGTGCCGGTGACGTCGACGTCGCGCAGGTCGGGAACCGGGTCGAGGTCGAGGCGCAGGCCCTGCACGGTCAGACCGGCCAGGGTTCCCCCGGCCAGCCGCTGCTCGAAAGCGGTGCGGGTCTCGATCTCGTTGACGTGGGGCGCGTGCGGCTCGATGACGTCCGCGGGTGGTGGGGTCGGCACCAGGCCATCCTGCCCCCGCGCGGCAAGTGCCGAAACCGGGGGCGGGAACGACAGGAGCCCGGCGGGCACGCCGCCGGGCTCCTGCGTAACCGGGTCCTGGGGAGGCTCCGGATCTGTATTTGTAGTGCAAGAACCACGGCGGCGGCATGGGCCGCGGGTACGTGTGCTCCCGCCGCAGGCGTGACGAAACCCTCAGCCGTTCAGCCAACCGTACGGGCGAGGCCCCTCGCGTACCCGAGGGCGAAGCGGGTTGAATGGGGCGATGCAGAACCTGTTGCCTGAGCCACCGGCCACCCTGCTCCCGGTCCACGAGGAGGCCGACGCCGCGCTGGCGGCGGCGGCCGAGCAGGGCACCGACGAGGCGTACGCCGAGGTCGCGGCCCGATTCCCGACCTACAGTGCGGCCTGGGCCGCGCTGGCCGGCCGCGCGCTCACCGCGGGTCAGGTCGTCACGGCGTACGCGTACGCCCGCACCGGCTACCACCGGGGCCTGGACCAGCTGCGCCGCAGCGGCTGGAAGGGCCACGGTCCGGTGCCCTGGTCGCACAAGCCCAACCGCGGCTTCCTCCGCTGCCTCTACGTGCTGTCCCGCGCGGCGGGGGAGATCGGCGAGGCGGACGAGGCGGCCCGGTGCGCCCAGTTCCTCCGCGACTGCGACCCGGCCGCCGGAGACGCGCTCTCCGGCGACTGACCACTGCCGCGACGGCCGGTCCCGACCCGGGCGCCGGCCGTCGCGCCCGTCCTACAGCCCTTCCGCCACCGACGCGGCGATCTTCAGCCAGGCGTCCCGGGTGGCGGAGGAGAGCTGCCCGTACCGCAGCGGCTCGCCGGTGTCGATGAGCCGCTCGTACGGCGCCAGCAGCACCGCCCGGGTCCGCGCCGCGAAGTGGGCCTGGATCGCGGGCAGGTCGATCTCCTTGCGGGACGGCGGCATCGAGACCACGGTGACCGCCTGCCGGACCAGCCGCTGCCGGCCGCTCTGCTCCAGGTGGTCGAGCATCCGCGCGGCGGTCTCGGCCGAGTCGTTACGGGCCGACATGGTCACCACGAGCTGGTCGGTGGCGTCCATCGCGGCCTGCCAGTTCTGCGCCCGGACGTTGTTCCCGGTGTCCACGAAGATCAGCTTGTAGAACCGGCTGACCACCTCACGGATCTCCGCGAACGCGGCGGCGGTGAGCATCTCGCCGCCGGTCGCGGACTCGTCCGAGGCCAGCACGTCGAACATGCCCTCGCCCTGCGAGCGGACGTACTGCGACAGGTCGCCCACCCGGCCGTGTGGCCCCTGGAACTGGGCCAGGTCCCGCAGCATGTCCCGCACCGTACGGGCGTGGAAGTCCTGCTGCGCCCGCATGCCGAGGGTGCCCTGGGTCTCGTTGTTGTCCCAGGCCAGCACGTATCCGCCGCGCTTCTGGCCGAACGTCATGGCGAGCAGCAGGATCGCCACCGTCTTGCCGGCGCCGCCCTTCGGGTTGACCACCGTCACCTGGCGCAGGCCGCCGAAGTTGCGGCGGACCATCTCGATGTCGCGCTTCATCTCCTGCTCGTGCCGCCCGGGCGCGAGCCGGACCAGCCCGATCTTGTTGACCACCGCGCGTACGCCCATGGTGGCCACCGGGTCGACCGGCCGGGCCTGGCGGCGGCGGGCGAAGTCCTCGGCGGTCGGGGGCACCGCCTGCTGCGGTGTCCAGCCCTGCTCCGGGTGGGGTGCTCCGGGCTGAGGTGGTGGCGGCACCACCGGGCCGGACACCGGCGCCTGCGGAGGCAGCGGGCCGCCCGGCTGCGGCACGCCGGTCTGGGGCGTCCAGCCGGGCGGCGGGTACCAGCCGGGCTGACCCGGTTGTGGCTGGTAGCCGGGCGACGGGTAGCCGTTGCCGTACGGGGACGGCTGTGCCGGTACGCCCGGCGACGGCGGGAACGGCCCGAGCCGGGGCGCCTGCTCGGGCGCGCCCGTCCCTGCCGGCCCCGTACCGGAGTCCGGCGACGGCTGCGTCCCGGCGACGGTGGCCCGGCCGGACGCCGTGCCGTCCTCGGGGAGGGCGTCAGGCGGCGGGGGCGGTGCCACGGTGGCCCGGCCGGAGGCGGTGCCGTCGGTGGAGAGTGCCTCGGGCGGGGGCGGTGCCACGGTGGCGCGGCCGGACGCGGTGCCGTCGGCCTCCACCGCCTCGGACGGCGGCGCCGTGGCGTCGGCGGGGTCCGGCGTGGTGGCGGAGTCCGACCCGGCCCGCTGTGGCGGCTGTGCCCACGGCGAGCCGGGCCGTCCGTTCCCGGCGCCCTCGCCGGTGGTACCCGGGCCGGTCGTCCCGGTGGCGGGCGTGGTCGCCGGCGCGGGTGCCGTCGGCGTACCGGGCGCCGCCGGTGAGCCGGATGCCGCCGGTTCCGGCTGGGCCGGTGACGGGGCGGAGGTCGCCCGGTCGAGCGTGAACGGCAGGTCCAGGTCGACAGCGGGTGCCTGGGGCGCCGGAACGTCCGCCGCCACCGGTGCCTGGGGCGCCGGGACGTCCGCGGCCACCGGCGTGGGAGCGTCGGCGGGCGGGAGCGGCCAGGGCACCGACGCCCACGGCGGGATCGTGGCCGCCGCCGCGTCGGTCTCCTCCGGCGGCCACAGCGGCTCGACGTCCCGCTGCGGCACCTGCGGTCGGCCCGGTACGTGGGCCCGGTCGTCGTTCTCGTGCACCACGGTTCCTCCCCATTCCTTCCGCCGAGGATAGGCGGTCCGGCCAGCGCCGCGAGCCGGGTGGGGATCGACCGAGGTCAGCCCGTCCAGACCGCCCAGGCGCCCGGCTCGGTCCACCAGGAGCGCTTGCGGCTCAGCTCGCCCTCGACGCCGTCGTCGAGGAAGGGCACCTTCTCGTCGCGGGGCACCACCGCCACCGCACGTCCCCGCGCCCGGCGTACCTCCAGCCGGACCTTCTTCCGGCCCAACGCCGACCGGGTCACCACTGGTACGGCGACGCCCACCGTCACCCGCCCGTCGGCCGGATCCGGGCCGCCCAGCAGGTCCACCTCGCCCAGGCGCGCGTACCCGCCCGCGTTGCCGATCGCGCACGCGGTGATCGGCTCCGAACCGTCGCTCAGCACCGTGCCGTCGACCTCGACCCGGGCCCGCCAGTGCAGCGGACGGCCCGCGTCGTCGGCGGCGCCGAGCAGCGCGCCGTCCAGCGTCACCGAGCCACCGTCGTTGCGCAGCAGGTCAAGCCGCCGGGCGGTGCCGTCCAGCACCGCGGCGGCCACACCCGCCGGATCCCGGGGCAGCCCGAGCTGCGCGGCCAGGTCCCGCGCCGTCCCGGACCGGGCCGGATCGAGCGGGAGTACGCCCACAGGCGGGAGGTCGGGCACCGTACGGTCGTCTGCGAGGTCCGCGGGGCGGCGACTCGGCGGCGGAGCGTACCGCCGGACCAGCCGGCGCAGGACGGCGCGCAACTGACCGTCACTGGCCGTGGCGACGATGAGCCGGGTCTTGCCGTCGGAGTCCGGCCAGGTGAGGCCGTCGGCGCGCGGCGGGCCGTCGAGGCGGGCCAGCACCTCGTCGATCTCGGAGTCCGACCGGGCGGTCACGGTGGTCACCCGGGCACCCCGGGCGGTCAGCTCGTCCGCACAGGCCAGCACCGGTACGCGCGGCGTCTCGCAGCGCTCCTCGCCGGTCTCGGCGGCGGTGTCGTCCGCGCCGCCGCAGCAGGCGCCGCCGCTGCCGCAGCCACCACCGGGAGCGTCCCGCTCCGAGCCGAGGGTGAGCAGCACCACGTCGTACACGAAGGAGCCTCCTGCTTCTCGACCAACCCCTGCTGGTCCCGCCGTCACTACTTGTTAGCCTGACACCCCGGGCTCGCTGACCGGTCGCCACCTGGCACCCGAGCCTTCTGGAGGCGAGAAGATGCCAGCGATCGTGCTGCTCGGCGCCCAGTGGGGCGACGAGGGCAAGGGCAAGGTTACCGACCTGCTGGGTGAGCGGGTCGACTACGTCGTGCGCTACTCCGGCGGCAACAACGCAGGCCACACGGTGATCACGCCGGACGGCCAGAAGTATGCGCTGCACCTCATGCCGTCCGGGGCGCTGTCACCGAGCGCGATGATCGTGATCGGCAACGGCGTGGTGGTCGACCCGAAGGTGCTGCTCCAGGAGATCGACGGGCTCGCCGAGCGCGGCGTGGACGTGTCCCGCCTGCGTATCTCCGGCGACGCGCACCTGATCATGCCGCACCACCGCGCGCTGGACCGGGTGGTCGAGCGCTACCTGGGCAGCTCCCGTATCGGCACCACCGGCCGGGGCATCGGTCCCGCGTACGGCGACAAGGTCGCCCGGATGGGCATCCGGCTCCAGGACCTGCTCGACCCGGGCATCCTGCGCAAGAAGCTGGAGCTGGCGCTCCGCGAGAAGAACCAGCTGCTGTTCAAGATCTACAACCGCAAGGCGATCGACGTCGAGGAGACCGTCGAGGAGTACCTCCAGTACGCCGAGCGGCTGCGCCCGTACATCGCCGAGACCCGGGTGATGCTCTGGGACGCGCTCGACCGCGGCGAGACCGTGCTGCTGGAGGGCGCCCAGGCCACCATGCTCGACATGGACCACGGCACCTACCCGTTCGTCACCTCGTCGAACCCGACGGCCGGCGGGGCGTGCGTGGGCGCGGGCATCCCGCCGACCGCGATCACCAAGGTCATCGCGGTGAGCAAGGCGTACACGACGCGGGTGGGCTCGGGCCCGTTCCCGACCGAGCTGTTCGACGACAACGGGCAGCACCTGCGCAAGGTCGGCCACGAGTACGGCACCACCACCGGCCGGGAGCGCCGCTGCGGCTGGTTCGACGCCGTGGTGGCCCGGTACGCGTGCCGCCTCAACGGCGTCACCGACCTGGTGGTCACCAAGCTGGACGTGCTGACCGGCCTGGCCAAGGTGCCGATCTGCGTCGGGTACGAGATCAACGGCGAGCGCTTCGACGACATGCCGATGACGCAGACCGACTTCCACCACGCCACGCCGATCTACGAAGAGCTCGACGGCTGGTGGGAGGACATCACGAAGGCGCGGACCGAGGACGAGCTCCCGGAGAA
>NZ_LEKG01000047.1:0-41861 GCF_001029515.1 Micromonospora sp. RV43
TCAGGGAGGCAACCATCATGGCTACCACTCTGCTGCGTAAGACCGTTCTGACCGCTGCCGGTATCGCCGCCACCGCCGGAGGCATCGCCGGCCCCGCGATCGCCGCCCACGCCGCCCCCACCACCAGCACCAGCGTGGTCGCGGACCGCAAGGGCCACGGCGAGCGGGAACTCGACGTCCGCTACGAAGCCCAGCCCAACTTCTACTTCTGCGGCCCCGCCGCCGCCCGCAACGCCCTGAGCGTGCAGGGCAAGAACATCGACGTACACACCATGGCCAAGGAGATGGGCACCACCGAGGCCGGCACCAACAGCATCAACGACATCACCCCCGTACTGAACAAGGAGACCGGCACCAAGGACGCCTACAAGTCGGTCGAGATCAGCACCCCCAAGGCCGACGACAAGCAGACCGACACCCTGCGCGCCGACGTCGTCAAGACCGTCGACGCCGGCCGGGCCGTGGTCGCCAACATCGCCGGCACCGCCACCGACACCGACGGCACCACCCACTCCTTCGAAGGCGGCCACTACATCAGCGTCATCGGCTACCGCGACAACGGCAACACCGTCACCATCGCCGACAGCGCCGACCCCACCACCGCCACCTACCGCATGAACATCGACAACCTCGCCGACTGGATCGCCACCCGCGGCTACAGCACCAGCTAAGACAACACCGCCGCGCCGATGGCTGCAGAGCAAGAAACGCAGCCAACGCAGCCAGCACGACCTCGCGGACCAGAGCACCACCGCGTGAACTCCAGCGAGGCCACAGCACACCGGAAGGGCCCGACCCCCCACCACGGGGTCGGGCCCTTCCGCGTGCGTCAGGACTCGGCGAGGACGGCCAGGATCGCCTCGCCGTACTTGGCGAGCTTGTTCTCGCCGACCCCGTTGAACCGGGACAGCTCGGCCAGGGAGGCGGGCGGCTCGGCGGCGATCTGCCGCAGGGTCGCGTCGTGGAAGATGACGTACGCCGGGACGCCCTGTTCCTTGGCGGTGGCCGCGCGCCACGCGCGGAGCCGCTCGAAGACGGGCGCGGCGGCGGGGGAGAGGTCGGCGACCACAGTGGCCGCGCCCCTCGGCTTGGCGGACCGGCCGGCCGCCGGGCGCTCGGGCTCCTTGCGCAGCGTCACGGTACGGCGGCGGCCGAGCACGTCCGCGCTGGCCTCGGTCAGCGCCAGCGTGCCGTAGTCGCCCTCGACCGCGAGCAGGCCCTCGGCCAGCAACTGCCGCACCACCCCACGCCACTCCGCCTCGCGCAGCTCGGTGCCGATGCCGAACGTGCTCAGCGCGTCGTGGCCGTACTGGTCGATCTTGTCGGTGTGCTTGCCGAGCAGGATGTCGATGCTGTGACCGGCGCCGAAGCGCTGGTTGCGCTCGCGGTCGAGCCGGAAGACGGTGGACAGCAGCTTCTGCGCGGCGACGGTGCCGTCCCAGGACTCCGGCGGTTCGAGGCAGGTGTCGCAGTTGCCGCAGTCGGCCACGCCGGTCTCGCCGAAGTATTCGAGCAGTTGGGAGCGGCGGCAGCGGACCGTCTCGCAGAGCGCCAGCATGGCGTCCAGGTGGGCGGCGAGGTTGCGCCGGTGCGCCAGGTCGCCCTCCGACGTCTCGATCATCTTGCGCTGCTGGACCACGTCCTGGAGCCCGTACGCCAGCCAGGCCGTGGACGGCAGCCCGTCGCGCCCGGCGCGGCCGGTCTCCTGGTAGTAGCCCTCCACCGACTTCGGCAGGTCGAGGTGGGCGACGAAGCGTACGTCGGGCTTGTCGATGCCCATCCCGAACGCGATGGTGGCGACCATGACCAGGCCGTCCTCGCGCAGGAAGCGCTGCTGGTTGGCGGCACGGGTCGAGGCGTCCAGCCCGGCGTGGTACGGCAGCGCGGGGATGCCGTTGGCGACCAGGAACTCGGCGGTCTTCTCCACCGAGGCCCGGGACAGGCAGTAGACGATGCCGGCGTCGCCGGGGTGCTCGTCGCGCAGCAGGCTCAGCAACTGCTTGCGCGGCTCCCGCTTGGGCACGATCCGGTACTGGATGTTGGGCCGGTCGAAGCTTGCGACGAAGTGCCGGGCCTCGGTGAGCCGCAGCCGGGTGGCGATCTCGGTGCGCGTGGCCCGGGTCGCGGTGGCGGTCAGCGCGATCCGCGGTACGTCCGGCCAGCGTTCGTGCAGCATCGACAGGTTGAGGTAGTCGGGGCGGAAGTCGTGCCCCCACTGCGACACGCAGTGCGCCTCGTCGATCGCGAACAGGGCGATCCGGCCGCGTTCCAGCAGGCCCAGCGTGGACCGCACGGCGAGCCCTTCCGGGGCGAGATAGAGCAGGTCCAGCTCACCGGCGAGGTAGGCCGCCTCGACCCGGCGCCGCTGCGCGGGATCCTGGGTCGAGTTGAGGAACCCGGCCCGGACGCCGACCGCTGTGAGCGCGTCGACCTGGTCCTGCATGAGCGCGATGAGCGGCGAGACGACCACCGCCACGCCGTCGCGCACCAGCGCGGGGATCTGGTAGCACAGCGACTTGCCGCCACCGGTGGGCATCAGCACCAGCGCGTCGCCGCCGGCCACCACGTGTTCGACGACCTCCTGCTGGAAGCCGCGGAAGGCGTCGTACCCGAAGACCCGCCGCAACACGTCGAGCGCGTCGCCGGTCGGTGCGGAGCCGGCCGGTGCGGAGGTGGTCCGCTCGTCGGTGGGGGAGACCATCCGCGCAGTCTACGAGCGTCCCCCGACAGCGCCCGCCCGGCGAGCCGTTCCGGGGCGGCGACATGTTCCGGTGGTCACCCCGTGGAATCCCGGGCCGGGTCGCAGCCGTTAGAGTCGCTGATTGACCATGCGCGGCCGACCGGGCCGCGGCGCCACGGCTGGGGGTAGCGGGTGAGCGAGGCGCGTACAGCGGGTGACCTGGGGCCGACCGAGGCGGAGACGACGCCGGTGCGACCGGCGCCGGCCGAGTCGGACACCTCCCTGGTGGTGGTGACCGGCCTGTCCGGCGGCGGGCGCAGCACCGTGGCGCGGGCGCTGGAGAACGTCGGCTACTACGTGGTCGACAACCTGCCGCAGGCGCTGCTGCTGGACATGGCCGAGCTGGCGTTCAAGGCCGGTGGCGCGGCCCGGCGTACGGCGATGGTGCTGGACGTGCGCTCGCGCGCGTTCTCCACCGACCTGGCCGGGGCGATCCGGGAGCTGCGTGAGCGCGGCTTCCAGCCCCGGGTGGTCTTCGTCGACGCCGACGACGAGGTGCTGATCCGGCGGTTCGAGAGCGTGCGCCGCTCGCACCCGTTGCAGGGCGACGGGCGGCTGGCCGACGGCATCGCTGTCGAGCGGGCGCTGCTGGAGGAGGCCCGCGAGCAGGCCGACGTGATCATCGACACCAGCCACCTGAACGTGAACCAGTTGCGCCGCCGGGTCGAGGAGCTGTTCGGCGGCGAGGACGCCCGCCGGCTGCGGATCACCGTGATCTCGTTCGGCTTCAAGTACGGCCTGCCGCCGGACGCCGACTTCGTGATGGACGCCCGGTTCCTGCCGAACCCGTACTGGGTGCCGGAGCTGCGCGAGCACACCGGCCGCGAGGAGGCGGTCAGCGCGTACGTGCTGGGCCAGGAGGGCGCCGACGCGTTCGTGGCCGGCTACGCCGACCTGGTCAACGCCACCACCGCCGGGTTCGAGCGGGAGGGCAAGCGCTACCTGACCGTGGCGGTCGGCTGCACCGGCGGCAAGCACCGCAGCGTGGCCATCGCCGAGGAGCTGGCCTCCCGGCTGCGCCACTCCGGCATCGCCGCCAACGCCCAGCACCGGGACCTGGGGCGGGAGTGACCCCGACCAGGGTGGTCGCCTTCGGCGGCGGGCACGGGCTCTCGGCGTCGCTGCGGGCGCTGCGTCACTGCGTACCCGAACTGGACCTGGACATCACCGCGGTGGTCACCGTCGGTGACGACGGCGGTTCCAGCGGCCGGTTGCGCGCCGAGCGCGGCGGCCTGCCGCCGGGCGACCTGCGGCAGGCGCTCGTCGCGCTGGCCGGTGACCATCCGGCCACCCGGCGCAGCGCGGCGTTGTTCCAGCACCGCTTCGCCGCCGCCGTGCCGCAGGCGCCGACGCCGGCCGCGCCGGTGCCGGTCGCGGTCGGCGATTCGCTCGCCGGCCACGCGGTCGGCAACCTGCTGCTGCACGGGCTCACCGAGCTGCTCGGCGACCCGGTGGCCGCGCTCGACCACGCCGGGGCGATGCTCGGCGCGGTGGGGCGGGTGCTGCCGATGTCCCGCCAGCCGGTGGGCATCGAGGCCCGGGTCCGCGGCGCCGACCCGGAGCACCCGGACGAGGTGTCCACGGTGCGCGGCCAGCACCAGGTCGCGGTCACCCCGGGCACCGTCGAGTCGCTGCGGCTCAACCCGTCGGCGCCGGCCGCGTGCGCCGAGGCGGTGACAGCGGTACGCGCCGCGGACTGGCTGATCTTCGGGCCGGGCAGCTGGTACACGAGCGTGCTGCCGCACCTGCTGGTGCCGGGGCTGGCCGACGCGATCGTGTCCAGCCCGGCGCGGCGGCTTGTGACGCTCAACCTGGTGGCCGAGAAGGAGACCTCGGGGCTCTCCCTGCCCGACCATCTGGACACACTGCGGCGCTATCTGCCCGAGCTGAAGGTGGACCGGGTGCTCGCCGACTCCACGGCGGTGGGTGATCCCGCGGCGGTCGAACGTGCGGCAGAATCGCTGGGTGCCCGGCTGGTCCTCGCTCCCGTCGCCGTCCTGGACGGCACGCCCCGTCATGATCCAGCCGCCCTGGGCGCCGCGCTGGTGCCTGTCCTGCGCGCCGATCGTTAGACACGTACGTAATCACCGGCGACACGCCGGAACCGGTCCGTGAGGGGGCGCACTATGGCGATGACGGCTGCGGTCAAGGACGAGCTGAGTCGGGTCGACGTGCCCAAGCCCTGCTGTCGGCGGGCGGAGATGGCCGCCCTGCTGCGTTTCGCCGGCGGCCTGCACATCGTGTCGGGCCGCGTGGTGGTCGAGGCGGAGCTGGACACCGGCGCGGTCGCGCGCCGGCTGCGGCGGGAGATCGCCGAGGTGTACGGCTACTCCAGCGAGATCCACGTGCTCGCCTCCGGCGGGCTGCGCAAGGGCAGCCACTTCATCGTGCGGGTGGTCAAGGACGGCGAGGCGCTCGCCCGGCAGACCGGCCTGCTCGACGTGCGGGGCCGCCCGGTGCGCGGCCTGCCGCCGCACGTGGTGGCCGCGAACGTCTGCTGTGCCGTGTCGGCGTGGCGGGGCGCGTTCATGGCGCACGGCTCGCTCACCGAGCCGGGCCGCTCCAGCGCGCTGGAGATCACCTGCCCCGGTCCGGAGTCGGCGCTGGCGCTCGTCGGCGCCGCCCGCCGGATCGGCATCACCGCCAAGAACCGCGAGGTGCGCGGCGTGGACCGGGTGGTGGTCAAGGACGGTGACGCGATCGCCGCGCTGCTCACCCGCATAGGCGCGCACTCCAGCGTGCTGGCCTGGGAGGAGCGGAGGGTACGCCGGGAGGTGCGCGCCACAGCGAACCGGCTGGCCAACTTCGACGACGCCAACCTGCGCCGCTCCGCGCGCGCCGCGGTGGCCGCCGCCGCCCGGGTGACCCGCGCGCTGGAGATCCTCGCCGACGACGCGCCGAACCACCTGACCTCGGCCGGACGGCTGCGCCTGGAGCACCGTCAGGCCTCGCTGGAGGAACTGGGCGCGCTCGCCGAGCCGCCGCTGACCAAGGACGCCATCGCCGGCCGGATCCGCCGGCTGCTCGCGCTGGCCGACAAGCGTGCCCGTGACCTGGGCATCCCGGATACGGAAGCGGCAGTCACGCCGGACATGCTCGTGGTCTGATAGGACTCGGGCGGCAGTGCACCGCGAGCGGGATCACCACCCGCCGCAGCGCGACGCCGCGCGCTCGGATATGGTCGCTGCGTACGGCAAGGGGGCCGGAACAGGCGCTCCTCGCCGTGCTCACCGCCTCGGGCGGTCAGGTCTCCGTGACCGCGGCGGGGTGGCCGAGATGACATGTCGACGGCCGGCTCCAACGGTCGGCGCACACACCTCCGCCGGCAGCGGTCTGGCGCCGGCGGACCAGAACGCGAGGAGATGGGACCTGTGACCATCCGGGTTGGCATCAACGGCTTCGGCCGGATCGGCCGCAACTTCTTCCGGGCAGTGCTGGCGTCCGGCGCTGACATCGAGGTCGTGGCGGTCAACGACCTGACCGACAACGCGACGCTCGCCCACCTTGTCAAGTACGACAGCATCCTGGGCCGCCTCCCGCACGAGGTGAAGGCCACCGCCGACGAGATCACCGTGGGCGGCAAGACCATCAAGGCGTACGCCGAGAAGGACCCGGCGAAGCTGCCGTGGGGCGAGGTCGGCGCCGACGTGGTCATCGAGTCCACCGGCTTCTTCACCGACGGCACCAAGGCGAAGGCGCACCTCGACGGCGGGGCCAAGAAGGTCATCATCTCCGCTCCGGCGAAGAACGAGGACGTCACCGTGGTGATGGGCGTCAACCAGGACCAGTACGACCCGGCCAAGCACAACATCATCTCGAACGCCTCCTGCACCACCAACTGCCTCGCGCCGATGGCGAAGGTCCTGCAGGACACGTTCGGCATCAAGCAGGGTCTGATGACCACCATCCACGCGTACACGCAGGACCAGAACCTGCAGGACGCGCCGCACAAGGACCTGCGCCGGGCCCGCGCCGCCGCGCTCAACATCGTGCCGACCTCGACCGGTGCCGCGAAGGCCATCGGCCTGGTCCTGCCGGAGCTCAAGGGCAAGCTGGACGGCTACGCGCTGCGCGTGCCGATCCCGACCGGCTCGGCCACCGACCTGACCGTCGAGGTCGGCCGGGAGACCACTGTGGACGAGGTGAACGCCGCGCTCAAGGCCGCCGCCGAGGGCCCGCTGCGGGGCATCCTCACCTACAACGAGGACCCGATCGTCTCCGCCGACATCGTGACCGACCCGGCGTCGTGCATCTTCGACGCGCCACTGACCAAGGTGATCGGCAACCAGGTCAAGGTCGTCGGCTGGTACGACAACGAGTGGGGCTACTCGAACCGCCTGGTCGACCTGGTCAAGCTGGTCGGTCAGTCCCTGTGAGTGCGAGGAGCGAGCTTGCGAGCCCCGCAGTCACGAACGGAGGGCTGGCTCTGTGACGATCCGCAACCTCGACGACCTGCTCGCCGAGGGGGTGTCGGGCCGGCGCGTGCTGGTGCGCGCCGACCTGAACGTCCCGCTCGACAAGCAGACCGGGGACATCACTGACGACGGCCGGATCCGGGCCGTCCTGCCGACGCTGAGCGCGCTGGTGCAGGCCAGCGCGAAGGTGGTCGTCTGCTCGCACCTGGGCCGCCCGAAGGGCGCGCCGGACCCGCAGTTCAGCCTCCGCCCGGTCGCCGGGCGGCTCGGTGAGCTGCTCGGTGCCCCGGTGCACTTCGCCGAGGACACCGTCGGCGACTCGGCGCGGTCCACCGTGGCCGACCTGGCCGACGGCCAGGTCGCGCTGCTGGAGAACCTGCGCTTCAACAAGGGCGAGACCAGCAAGGACGACGCCGAGCGGGGCGCGTTCGCCGACCAGCTCGCGGCGTTCGGCGACGCCTACGTGGACGACGCGTTCGGCGCGGTGCACCGCAAGCACGCCAGCGTGCACGACGTACCGGCCCGGCTGCCGCATTACGCGGGCCGGCTGGTGCTGCGCGAGGTCGAGGTGCTCAGCCGCCTCACCGGCGAGCCGGAGCGGCCGTACGTGGTGGTGCTGGGCGGCTCGAAGGTCTCGGACAAGCTCGCAGTGATCGAGGCGCTGCTGCCGACCGTGGACCGGCTGCTCATCGGCGGCGGGATGTGCTTCACCTTCCTCAAGGCCCAGGGCCACGAGGTGGGCACGTCGCTGCTGGAGAAGGACATGGTCGAGACCTGCCGCAACCTGATGGAGCGCGCGCCGGGCAAGATCATGCTCCCGGTCGACGTGGTGGTCGCCGACGCGTTCGCGCCGGACGCCGCGCACGACACCGTGCCCGCCGACGGCATCCCGAGTCACCGGCTGGGCCTGGACATCGGCCCGGAGACGGTGGCCGGTTTCGCCGCCGCGCTGTCGCAGGCGAAGACCGTCTTCTGGAACGGCCCGATGGGCGTGTTCGAGATGGCGGCGTTCGCCAACGGCACCCGCGGCGTGGCCGAGGCGATCACCAAGGCCGACGCGTTCAGCGTGGTCGGCGGCGGCGACTCGGCCGCGGCGGTGCGCGCGCTGGGCCTGGACGAGTCCTCGTTCGGGCACATCTCCACCGGTGGTGGCGCCTCCCTGGAATACCTGGAGGGCAAGACCCTCCCCGGCATCGCGGCCCTGGAGAACTGAATGGCGAGCACGACCCGCCGGCCGCTGATGGCCGGCAACTGGAAGATGAACCTGAACCACCTCGAGGCCAACCTGCTGGTGCAGAAGCTTGCCGCGAGCCTGAACGAGAAGCAGCTCACCGACGTCGAGTGCGTGGTGCTGCCGCCCTTCACCGACCTGCGTACCGTGCAGACCGCCGTGGACGGCGACAAGCTGCTGATCGGCTACGGCGCGCAGGACCTGTCGCCGCACCCGTCCGGCGCGTACACCGGTGACATCGCCGGGCCGATGCTCGCCAAGCTGGGCTGCGGCTACGTGGTGGTCGGGCACTCCGAGCGGCGGCAGTACCACAACGAGGACGACGCGCTCGTCAACGCGAAGGTGTCGGCGGCGCTGGCGAACGGGCTCACCCCGATCCTCTGCATCGGTGAGGGCCTGGAGGTCCGGGAGCAGTCGGGTCAGGTGCGGCACTGCTGCGACCAGCTCGACGGCGCGCTGAAGGGGCTCACCGCCGAGCAGGTCACCAAGGTCGTCGTGGCGTACGAGCCGGTCTGGGCGATCGGCACCGGCAAGACGGCGACCCCGGACGACGCCCAGGAGGTCTGCGGCGCGGTGCGCAAGCGCATCGCCGAGACCTACGACGAGGGCACCGCCGAGCAGGTCCGGATCCTGTACGGCGGGTCGGTCAAGGCGTCGAACGTCGCCGCGATCATGGCGCAGCCGGACGTGGACGGGGCTCTGGTCGGGGGCGCCAGCCTGGACGCGGAGGAGTTCGCGCAGATCTGCCGGTTCCCGGAGCACATCACCCGCTGATCGCTCGCTATCCTTGACGCTGCCCGTCCACCGGTCGGTGCCGCCGTGCCCGACAGGTCCGGGCAGTGATCGCAACGAGAGGACTGACCCCCGCCATGCCGATCTGGTTCGCCTACACGATGATCGTGTTGCTGGTCATCACGAGCGTCCTGCTCACCCTGCTGATCCTCCTGCACCGCGGCAAGGGCGGCGGGTTGTCGAGCATGTTCGGCGGCGGCGTCAGCTCCAGCCTGGCCGGTTCGTCGGTGGCCGAGAAGAACCTCGACCGCTACACCGTTCTGGTGGGAATCGTCTGGTTCGCGTGCATCGTCGGGCTTGGGCTCTGGCTGCGGCTGCAGATGGCCAGCGGCACCTGAGCCGACGCTGAGAAGCGTACAATCTGCGCGCGGTCCGTCACGGACCGCGCGCAGTTTTGTTTCTCCGCACGTCGCCCGTCGCCCACCCCCTCCGGCGGCGGTCCCCTCCGACGACAGGGAGCGAGCAACCGTGCCCAGCAACAACGTCATCCGCGGCACCCGGATCGGGTCCGCCCCCGAGCGGTTCGACCAGCGGGTCGAGCCCGCGCCGCGCCGGCCGGTCGTCTACTGGTGCCGCCACGGGCACCGCGTCGAGTTCCTGATCGCCGCCGAGGCGGAGACGCCCGCCGCCTGGGAGTGCCCCCGCTGCGGCGAGCCGGCCGGCCCCGACCCGGGCGACCCGCCGGGCCGCCAGCGCGCCGAGCCGTACAAGACCCACCTGGCGTACGTGCAGGAGCGGCGTACGCCGGAGGAGGGGGAGGCGCTGCTCGCCGAGGCCCTCGACGCGCTGCGGCGTCGCCGCGGCCGCGCCTGACCCGAGGTGTTAAGGAGGGGCCCCTTCTCTACCGGAGACGTTAAGAAGGGGCCCTTCCTTACATGCTCAGCGCAGGCTGCGCAGGCGGGGCGGCACGCTGGCCGCCGCGGCCCGGTCGAGGAGCCAGAGGGTACGGGAGACGCCCCGCACCCCGGCGGCAGGCAGCTGCACCGGCCCGGCCCCGGCCAGCGCCATGCCCACCGCCCCGGCCTTGTCCGCTCCGGCGGCGATCAGCCAGACCTCCTCGGCCGTGTTGATCGTCGGCAGCGTCAGCGTGGTCCGCACCGGCGGCGGCTTCGGGCTGCCCCGCACGGCGCTGACCGGCCGGTTGTCGTGGTGCACCGGGTGCTCCGGGAACACCGACGCGACGTGCCCGTCCTCGCCGACGCCGAGCATCAGCACGTCGAAGTGCGGCACCACCGCGTTCCCGGGCCGGGCCGCGGCGGCCAGCTCCCGCGCGTACCCGGCGGCAGCCGCCTCCGGGTCGTCACCGGCCGGGCCGTCCGACGCCGGCATCGGGTGCACCCGGGCCGGGTCGAGCGGCACCGTGTCCAGCAGCGCCGCCCGTGCCTGCGTCTCGTTACGCTCCGGGTCGCCGCCGGGCAGGAACCGCTCGTCGCCCCACCACACGTCGACCCGGGACCAGTCGACGGCGTCCCGGGCGGGCAGCTGCCCGACCGCCCGGTACACCGCCGCGGCGATCCGCCCGCCGGTCAGCACCACCGACGCCTGGCCGCGCTCGGCCTGCGCGTCGAGCAGCTTCACCACCAACCGGGCCGCCACCGCCTGCGCCAGCAGGTCGGGGTCGGCGTGTACGGCGACACTCGCCTCAGTCATCCGTCGAGCCCTCGTGTTCCGACCGCCCACCGGCGGTCACCTGTGCGTCCGACCACCCGGTCCGGGCGGTCACTCGTTCGCGGTCGCGCCCGCGTGCGCGGTCACGCCGGCCTCGGCCCGCTGGGCGGTCGCCGGATCCTTCCACACGTGCACCCGCTGGGCCGGACGCTGGTCGAGGCCGGTGATCCCGGCCGCAGCGCCGAGCGCCTCCGCGTACACCTGGTCGGCGTCGAGGCGGCGCAGCTCCTCGGCCAGCTCGTCGCCGAGCGGCCGGCGCACCAGCGGCAGCGTGCGGTCCTCCTGCCCGGTACGCCGGAACACCGCGACGCTGTCGTCCCGGGTGAGCGTCAGCTCGTCGCCGTTGGCGCAGCGCAGCTGCACCTGGCGCATCCGCGGGAACTCCTCGGTGGCGGTCAGGACCGGGTCGATGCCGAGCCGGGCCTTGAGCCAGCCGCGCATCAGCGCCGCCGTCGGGTCCGACGGGGGCGCCACCACGCTCGCCTCGGTGACCCGGGCCTGGGTGGTGTCGAACGCGCCCGCCACGAGCGTGCGCCACGGGGTGATCCGGGTCCACGCCAGGTCGGTGTCGCCCGGGGCGTAGTCGTGGGCCCGCTGCCGCAGCTCGGCGATCGGGTCGGCCGCCTGCGCCGCGTCGGTGATCCGCCGGTCCGCGACCACGCCGAGGAAGTCGGTGGAGATCTCCTCCGGCGGCTCGCCGTGCCACCACGTCACCACCGGTACGTCCGGCACCAGCAGCGGCATCACCACCGACTCGGCGTGCAGCGCGAGCCGCCCGTACATCCGGGTCACCACCGCCTCGCACGGCCCGAGCCGGCCACCCACGACGATCTCCGCGTCCAGCCGGTTGCGGTCGCGTTCCACGTCGGAGCGGACCACCACGAGCAGCCGGCACGGGTGCGCCGCCGCGGCGATGGTGGCCGCCGCCTCGGCCTCGCGTACCCGCTTCTCGTCCACCACCACGATCAGCGTGAGCGCCATGCCACTGGCCACCCCGCCCGCGCTGCGCCGTTCCGCGGCCAGCGCCTTGACCACCTCGTTGCCGGTGGTGTCCCACAGCCCGATCATGCTCTTCTCCAAGCCCGGCCCTCGCGGGCCAGCATCTCGTCGGCGGCCCGGGGCCCCCACTCACCGGCCCGGTACGGCTCCGGGGTCGTGCCCTCCCAGGCGTGCTCCAGCGGGTCGACGACCTGCCAGCTCTGCTCCACCTCGGCGGCGTCCGGGAACAGCGTCCGGTCGCCGATCAGCACGTCCAGCACCAGCCGCTCGTACGCCTCGGGGCTGGACTCGGTGAACGCCTCGCCGTACTGGAAGTCCATCGCGATGTCGCGGACCTCCATCGTGGTGCCCGGCACCTTGGAGCCGAACTTCAGCACCACGCCCTCGTCCGGCTGTACCCGGATGACGAGCTGGTTGGGGCCGAGGGACTCCATGTCGGCGGCGTTGAACGGCAGGTGCGGCGCCTTCTTGAACATGATGGCCACCTCGGTGACCCGCCGGGGCAGCCGCTTGCCGGCCCGGATGTAGAACGGCACCCCGGCCCAGCGGCGGTTCTGGATGCCCAGCTTCACCGCCACGTACGTCTCGGTGGTGGAGCCCTCCGGGACGCCCTCCTCCTCCAGGTAGCCCTTGGCGCGCTCGCCGCCCACCCATCCGGGTAGGTACTGGCCGCGCACGGTGTCCTCGGAGACGTCCCGCGGCACGGTGATCGCCTTGAGCACCTTGAGCTTCTCGGCCCGGATCTCGTCGGCGTCGAAGCTCGTCGGTTCCTCCATCGCGACCAGGGCGAGCAACTGGAGCAGGTGGTTCTGGAGCACGTCGCGGGCGGTGCCGACCGAGTCGTAGAAGGCGGCGCGGGTGCCGATGCCGACGTCCTCGGCCATGGTGATCTGCACCGAGTCGACGTACTTGGAGTTCCACAGCGGCTCGAACAGGTTGTTCGCGAAGCGCAGCGCCAGGATGTTCTGGACCGTCTCCTTGCCCAGGTAGTGGTCGATCCGGAACACGTCCTGGCGGGTGAAGACGTCGTCGACCAGGTCGTTGAGCGCCTTGGCCGAGGGCAGGTCGTTGCCGAACGGCTTCTCCACCACGACCCGCCGCCAGCCGCCGGACTTGGCGTTGTCCGCCATGCCGGTGCGGGCGAGCTGCTTGAGCACCACCGGGAAGGCCGCCGGGGGGATGGAGAAGTAGAAGGCCGCGTTGCCGGGGATGCCGTGCGAGCCGCGCAGCTCGTCGAGCGTGGCGGCGAGATGGTCGAACGCGGCGTCGTCGTCGAACGAGCCGCCGACGAACTTGATGTTGCCGGCCAGCCGGGCCCACACCTCCTCCCGCCACGGTGTGCGGGCGTGCTTCTTGGCCGCGTCGTGCGCCACCGACTCGAAGTCGCCGTCGCCCCAGTCGCGGCGGGCGAAGCCCAGGACCACGAAGCCGGGCGGCAGGAGCCCTCGGTTGGCCAGGTCGTAGACCGCCGGCAGCAGCTTCTTGCGGGCCAGGTCACCCGTCACCCCGAAGATCACCAGGGCACACGGCTCGGGGATCCGGGGCAGCCGCCGGTCCTGCGGATCGCGCAGCGGGTTCACCGGGCCACCTCCTCCTGCGTCTCGGTCCGCTGATTCCAGGTCGTTGATCGTCACGTGCGTGTCCGTCCGGCCGTTTCCAGGAGCTGGGCGACGCCCGTCGCCCGCTCGGTCAGGTGCAGTCGCAGCACCGGTCGCTCCCGGCCGGCCAGGGCCCGCCGGTCGCCGGCGGCCTGGGCCGCCTGGAGCTGCGCGAAGGTGTACGGACGACCGGGCACCTCCAGATCATCGGTGACCGCACCGGTGATCTGGAGGTGCCGGCCGTGGATGTCGGTGTGTTGCGGCCGGCGCGGTCCCCAGCCGAAGGTGACCGGCCGTCCGGCGGCCCGCGCCAGCAGCGGGCGCAGCCCGGCGACCGCCGCGTCGGCGTGCCGGTCGAGGTACGCGGTCACCACGAGGTGCTCCCGTTCACCCAGCCCGTCGAGCAGCCAGCGCAGCGCGCCGGTCAGGTCGGCCGGGGCGCCGCTCGGGGCGTACACCTCGATCGCGCCCTCGACCGACGACGGCGGCCCGTTCTCCGGCGCGTCGCCGGCCACTGCGGCGGCGGGCGCCGCGAACGGGTCGGTCCGCAGCGTCACCGCGGCGGTCGCCGCCGCGTAGGCCCAGGTGAGCAGGTGCGCGCCGAGTGGTCCGTTGACCGCGACGTCGGCGGACACGCCCGGTCCGACACCGGCGCCGAGGGCGCCGCCGAGACCGACCGTCAGCACGCCCGGCCCGGTGGCGCCGGGGGAGTCGGGGGACTCCGCGACCACGGGCAGCAGCCGTCCACCTGTCGCGTCGGCGAGCAGCGCGCCGGCCCAGCGGCCCAGACCGTCGAGGCCGGTGCCGTCGGGAACCAGCGCGATCGTGTCCCGGCCGGCGCCGGGCGCCGCGCCCAGTGCCGCGCCGAGCGCCAGGGCCGGATTGTCCCGGTCCCGGTCGAGCGCGCCGGTGAGCGCCTCGGCCTCGTCCAGCACCTCGGCCACCGGGGCGCCGGCCAGCGCCGCCGGGACCAGGCCGGACGCGGTGAGCGCGGCCCACAGCCCGGACACGCCGGGCTCGGCCGGGATCACCATCGCGCCCAGCTCGTCGGCGCGCGCCGCGAGTTCCGAGCCGGGTTCGGTGACCACCACGACGTGCCGGGCGGCGTCGGGGCCCTCGTCCGCCCACGCCTGCCGGTAGGCGCGCAGGTGGGCGTCGGTGGCCGGGTCGAGGCCGTGCCGGGCGGCGAGCACCAGGAGGGTACGCGCCGGACGATCGGCGAGCGCGGCCCGGATCGGTCCCGGGTCGGCGGTGTCGAGCACCGTCAGCGGCCGGCCCAGGCACTCGGCCAGCACCTCCGCGGCGAGCGTGTCGTCGTGTGCGCCGGCCAGCACCACGCGGTCCAGGTCGCCCAGCTCGGCGGCCAGTTCGGCGAGCTGGGGGAGCAGGTCCCGGCTGCGCCGGTGAGCGTGCAGCCAGCCCAGCCGGTCGAGGGCCGCCGGCTCTGCGGCGGGCCCCCAGAGGGCCGGGTCCGCGGCGGCGAGCCGGGCCGGGACGTCGTGGGAGACGAGCGTGGCGCGCGTGGACGCGCCGAGAGCCTCCGCGCCGCGCACGGCCAGGCCGGCGGCCATGTCCGCCCGCCCGGCCAGCAGGTCACTCACCGCGCCACCTCGGCTCGCTCAAGGCAGACCACCTCACCCGGTCCACGGTACGGCGCGACGCGTCCCGGGGCCGGGCCCCGGGACGCGTCGGACGCCGTCGGTCACGCGTTGCCGCCGGCCTGCTGCGCCGCCTGCGCGTTCTTCCCGGCGGCCCGGTGCGGGCTGCCCGAGCCCTTGGCCGCCTCGGCGAGGGACTTCTTGACCCCCTCCAGCAGCTCCACCCAGCTCGCCTCGAACTTCTCCACGCCCTCGCGCTCCAGCGTGGCGATCACGTCGGACAGGTCCACGCCCACCGCCAGCAGGTCGTCGAAGACCTGGCGGGCGTCGTCGTAGGCGACGGTGACGGTGTCCGCCTTCGTCTCGCCGTGCTCGGCGTAGGCGTGGATGACCGGCTCCGGCATGGTGTTGACGGTGCCGGGCGCGATCAGCTCCTCGACGTAGATGACGTCCCGGTAGTCCGGGTTCTTCGTCGAGGTGGAGGCCCACAGCGGGCGCTGCGGGTGGGCGCCCGCGTCGGCCAGCTTCTGCCAGCGCGCCGAGGAGAACACCTCGCCGTAGCGCTCGTACGCCAGCCGGGCGTTGGCGACCGCGGCCTTGCCGCGCAGCGCCTTGGCCTGGTCCGAGCCGATCTTCTCCAGCCGCTTGTCCACCTCGGTGTCGACCCGGGAGACGAAGAACGAGGCGACCGAGCCGATCTTCGACAGGTCGTGCCCGTTGGCCTGCGCCTGCTCCAGGCCCGCCAGGAAGGCGTCCATCACCTGCGAGTACCGGTCCAGGCCGAAGATCAGCGTGACGTTGACGCTGATCCCCTCGGCCAGGGTCGCGGTGATCGCGGGCAGGCCCTCCTCGGTGGCCGGGATCTTGATGAACAGGTTCGGCCGGTCGACCAGCCACCACAGCGCCTTGGCCTCGGCGACGGTCTTCGCCGCGTCGTGCGCCGAGCGCGGGTCCACCTCGATCGACACCCGGCCGTCCACGCCGCCGCTGACGTCGTACGACGGGCGCATCACGTCGCAGGCCCACCGCACGTCGTACGTGGTGAGCATGCGGACCGCCTCCTCGACGTCCACGCCGCGTACGGCGAGGTCACGAAGCTGCCAGTCGTACTCGTCGGCGTCGCTCAACGCCTTCGCGAAGATCGTCGGGTTGGTGGTCACCCCGGCTACGTGGCTCTCCCGGCGCAGCTTGTCCAGCCCGCCGGAGGTCAGCCGTACCCGGGAGAGATCGTCGAGCCAGATCGCCACACCGGCGCCCTGGAGCTCCTTCAGCCTGTCCGTCATGCCGTCCACGCTCCCCTCAGTTGCCGGTCGTGAAACCGGTGATGTCGCCCACCCGGGTCAGCGCCGCGTGCGCGGCGGCCACGATCCGGTCGGGGGTGAACCCGAACTGCTCGAAGAGCACGGTGTGCGGCGCGCTGGCGCCGTAGTGCTCGATGCTCACGCACTCGCCGCTGTCGCCGACGATCGCGCGCCACGACATGGCGATACCCGCCTCCACGCTCACCCGTGCCTTTACCCCGCGAGGCAGCACCGACTCCCGGTACGCCTCGTCCTGGGCGAAGAACCACTCCTGGCAGGGCATGGAGACGACCCGGGTGGGGGTGCCGTCGGCCTCCAGCCGCTCCCGCGCGGTGAGACAGAGCTGCACCTCCGAGCCGGTGCCGACGAGGATCACCTGCGGCTTGCCGTTCGACGCCTCGGCCAGCACGTACCCGCCCTTGGCGACGCCCTCGGCGCCGGCCAGGTCGGTGCGGTCGAACGTCGGCAGCGCCTGGCGGCTGAGCGCCAGCGCGGTCGGCCGGTCGGTGTGCTCCAGCGCCTGCCGCCACGCCCAGACCGTCTCGTTGGCGTCGGCCGGGCGGACCACGTCCAGGCCGGGGATGGCCCGCAGCGCGGTCAGGTGCTCGATCGGCTGGTGCGTCGGGCCGTCCTCGCCGAGGCCGATCGAGTCGTGCGTCCAGACGTACGTCACCGGCAGCTTCATCAGTGCGGCCAGCCGCACCGCCGGGCGCATGTAGTCGCTGAACACCAGGAACGTGCCGCCGTACGGGCGGGTGCCGCCGTGCAGGGCGATGCCGTTGAGGATCGCGCCCATGGCGTGCTCGCGGATGCCGAAGTGCAGCGTGCGGCCGTACTCGTCACCCGGGAAGTCCTTGGTGGCGTGCGCGGCCGGGACGAACGACGGCTCGCCCTTCATCGTGGTGTTGTTGCTCTCGGCCAGGTCGGCCGAGCCGCCCCACAGCTCCGGCAGCACCGGCGCCAGGGCCTCCAGGATCTTGCCGGAGGCGGCCCGGGTGGCGACGCCCTTGGCGTCCGCCGGGAAGGTCGGCAGCGCGTCGGTCCAGCCGGTCGGCAGCGTACGGGTGGCCATCCGGTCCCACAGCGCCTTGCGCTCCGGGTTGGCCTGCGCCCAGGCGTCGAACCCGGTGGTCCACTCGGCCTGCTCCTGCGCGCCGCGCTCCAGCACCTGACGGGCGTGCTTGAGCACCTCCTCGTCGACCTCGAAGGTGCGCTGCGGGTCGAAGCCGAGGATCTCCTTGGTGGCCTTCACCTCGTCCGCGCCGAGCGCCGAGCCGTGGATCTTGCCGGTGTTCTTCTTGTTCGGCGCGGGCCAGCCGATGATCGTGCGCAACGCGATGAACGACGGCCGGCCGGTCTCCGCCTTGGCGGCCAGCAGCGCCTCGTACAGCGCCTCCACGTCCTCGTGGTAGTCACCCTGGTCGGCGTCGCCGCGGCGCCAGTCGACGGTCTGCACGTGCCAGCCGTACGCCTCGTAGCGGGCCGCCACGTCCTCGCTCTTGGCGATGCGGGTGTCGTCCTCGATCGAGATCTCGTTGTCGTCGTAGATCACGCAGAGGTTGCCGAGCTGCTGGTGACCGGCGAGCGCGCTGGCCTCGTGGGTGATGCCCTCCTCGATGTCACCGTCGGAGGCGATGCACCAGATGTCGTGCCGGAACGGCGAGTCGGCGCGGTCCGGCTCGGGGTCGAACAGGCCGCGCTCGCGGCGGGCCGCCATCGCCATGCCGACCGCGTTGCCGAGGCCCTGACCGAGCGGACCGGTGGTGGTCTCCACGCCCGGGGTGTGGCCGTGCTCCGGGTGGCCCGGGGTGAGCGAGCCCCACTGGCGCAGCGCCTTGAGGTCGTCCAGCGCCAGCGGGTAGCCGGAGAGGAAGAGCTGGATGTAGAGAGTCAGGCTGGAGTGCCCGGCCGACAGCACGAACCGGTCGCGTCCGGCCCAGTTCGGGTCGGCGGGGTTGTGCCGCATGACCCGGTTGAAGAGCAGGTACGCCACCGGGGCGAGGCTCATCGCCGTCCCCGGGTGGCCGTTGCCGGATTTCTCCACGGCGTCCATGGCCAGCACGCGGACCGTGTCGACGGCCCTGCGGTCGAGGTCGGACCAGTTGAGAGCGGGAAGCTCGGGTCGGTTGGCAGCCACGATGGTTGTGCTCCTCGGCAGATGGGCGGAACCCTCACTGATGACCCTATCGAGCGGTGCTAAACGTCCGCCCGGGGATCTCAGCATGCTGTTCTGTACGGATCGCGGACGTTCGGTCGTTCAACCCCAGGTGTGACGGCTCGCACCGTTGCCGGGTCCACGGGGCAGCGAAAACGACGCCGCGTAGTGTGTGGGGCGGTGTGTGGACCCGCAGCGGTCCGGGCCGAACGACCTCCCCCGCCGATGCCGGAAGGTGGCAATCCGTGAGCATGATCACCGAGCGCCCCGTCAGCAACCCTGCCGGGCAGTCGCCGGTGGGCGCGGTGGCGGAGGCGCCGGCGAGCGGCCGGCGGGACGTACGCGCCGTGGTGGCGGCGTACGTGACGCTGACCAAGCCGCGGATCGTCGAGCTGCTTCTGGTCACCACAGTGCCGGCGATGATGCTGGCCCACGGCGGGATGCCGTCGCTGTGGCTGGTCGCCGTGGTGCTGGTCGGCGGGTCGCTCGCGGCCGGTGCGGCGAGCGTCATCAACTGCTACATCGACCGCGACATCGACCAGCTCATGCGGCGCACCAAGCGCCGCCCGCTGCCCGCGCACACCGTGTCGCCGCGCAGCGCGCTGGTCTTCGGCCTGGTGCTGGCGGCCGTGTCGGTGGCGCTGATGGCGGTGGCGACGAACTGGCTGGCGACGGTGCTGACGGTCGCCGCGATCGCCTACTACGACCTGGTCTACACGCTGTGGCTGAAGCGGACCACGGCCGCCAACACGTTCTGGGGCGGCATCTGCGGCGCCGCTCCGGTGCTGATCGGCTGGGCCGCTGTCACCGGCACGCTGGCACCGGCCGCGTGGGGCCTGTTCGCTGTCGTCTTCTTCTGGCAGATGCCGCACTTCTACGCGCTGGCCATCAAGTACAAGGCCGACTACGCCCGCGCCGGTGTGCCGATGCTGCCGGTGGTGGCCTCGGTCCGGCGGGTGAACGCGGAGATCATCGGCTTCTCCTGGCTGACGGTGCTCTCCTCGCTGGCGGTGTGGCCGCTCGGGATGAGCCCGATCTACGGCGTCACCGCGCTCGTGGTCGGCGGGATCTTCCTCGTCGAGGCGCACAAGCTGTGCCGGCGCGCGACGCGCGGCGAGGCGGTCAAGCCGATGCGGCTGTTCCACTGGTCCACCACGTACCTCACGATCCTCTTCGCGGCCGTCGCGCTCGACGCGCTGCTCTGACCCGCCCGTCCGGCGGTTCATCAGAAATTTTTTTCGGGCTTCCCCGGACGTGTTCAACCCGGACAGATTGTGACGATCCCGCCCGTCCGCTTCGCCCAGATATAAGCGACATATGCGGGCAAATTACCTGTGGTTCTTCTTAAACCGATGGGTAATTGGCATCACATTCAGTTCATGGTTCTCGCACATCCGGGTGGAACTCTGCTTAGGCTTCGCGTCATGGCAGATGGTTCCGATACGACGCTGACGGCTGACAAGACCGCCGAGCAGGCCCCCAACGGCCTGGTCGCGGGCATCAAGTCGTTCGCCGCCGGACACGGCGGCGCGAAGGCGGTCATCGAGTACGTCGGCAAGCGCGGCGCACGGATCGTCCTCGTGGGTTCCGACGGGGTATGGGCGGACCAGTTCGCCGACGGCACGGACGTCGCGCGGCAGGCCTGCGCCAAGGCCGGGGTCGACGTCGAGAACGCCTGGGAGCGTGAACTGATGGACCAGATGCGTCCGAGCAACGACCTGTGGCGGTCGATGGCCCGGCGCACGATGGCCCGTTGACATATACCGAATGACCAACCACCACCAGTCGGCCCGGGGGAGACCCCGGGTCGCTTTCGTCACCTGCGCCGAGCTGCCCGACCTCGACCCGGACGACCGGCTCGCGCTCGGCCCGCTCGCCGCCCGCGGCGTCTCCGCCGAGATCGCCGTCTGGGACGACCCCGCAGTCGACTGGTCCGGGTACGACCTGGTCGTGCTCCGCTCCCCGTGGGACTACGCCCTGCGCCGGGACGAGTTCGTGGCCTGGGCGCGTACCGTGCCGGCCCTGGTCAACCCGGCCGACGTGGTCGCCTGGAACACCGACAAGCGCTACCTGTCCGAGCTGTCCGCCGCCGGAGTGCCCACCGTGCCGACCGAGTGGGTCGAGCCGGGGCAGGCGTGGACGCCGCCGTCCGGGGGCGAGTACGTGATCAAGCCGGCGGTCAGCGCGGGCAGCCAGGACACCGGCCGCTACGACCTGACCGACAGGGAGCACCGCGAGCTGGCGCCGGCCCACGTGCGGCGGCTCTCCGACGCCGGGCGGGTCACGATGGTCCAGCCGTACCTCGGCGCGGTGGACACCGCCGGGGAGACCGCGCTGCTGTTCCTGGCCGGGCCCGGCGGCCTGGCGTTCAGCCACGCGATCCGCAAGGGGCCGATGCTGACCGGGCCGGACCTGGGCGAGGCCGCGCTCTACAAGGAGGAGCGGATCGACGCCCGCGTCGCCACGGCGGAGCAGCGCGCGGTGGCCGAGAAGGTGCTGACGGTGGTGCCCGGCGGCCCGGACCGCCTGCTCTACGCCCGGGTCGACCTGATCCCCGGCCCGGACGGCGAGCCCGTGCTGGTCGAGCTGGAGCTGACCGAGCCGAGTCTGTTCGTCGGGTACGCCGACGGCGCCCCGGACCGGCTCGCCGACGCGGTGCTCACCCACCTGGCCCGCCGCCGCTGACCTTCGGCGCCTGGCCGAGCCGGGTCGCGGATGCCGACCGGTTCAGGCGACGGCCGCCGTGAGCCGGGCCAGGTGGGCGTCGATCTCCGCGCGTGCGTTCGCGGGATCCAGGCCGGTGGTCAGGATCCGTACGGTGAGGCCGTCCAGCAGCGTCGCCAGCGCGGCGGCCTCGGCCCGCGCGTCCACGTGCCCGGCGATGCCACCCGCGGCCCGGCCGAGCGTGAGCAGCCGCTCCACGTTGGCCCGCATCTGCGCCTCGCTCTCCGCCAGGATCGCCGCGACCTGCTCGTCGACGAGCGCCTCGGCGGTGAGGACCAGCCAGACGCGGGCCTCGAAGGCGCGTTCGGCGTCCAGCGGGACGAGTTGGCGCACCGCCTGCCGGATCACCTCCGGCGTGACCGGGTCGGCGGGGATCGTCCGGGCCCGCGCCACCACGCGTCCGGCCAGGTGGTCCATTGCCGCCCGGACCATCAGTTCCCGAGCCGGCAGGTAGTGCTGCGCGGTCGCCAGCGGCATGCCGGCCTCGGCGGCGACGGCCCGCACCGTCATCCCGGCCGACCCCGCCCGCGCCAGTACGACGCAGGCCGCCGCGCCGAGATGACGTCGCCGCTCCTCGTGGTCCACAACCTTGGGCACGAGGTGATCATAGATGGTCGGTCAT
The DNA here is from genome assembly GCF_001029515.1 of Micromonospora sp. RV43. Classification (NCBI taxonomy): domain Bacteria; kingdom Bacillati; phylum Actinomycetota; class Actinomycetes; order Micromonosporales; family Micromonosporaceae; genus Micromonospora; species Micromonospora sp. RV43. The sequence goes on from NZ_LEKG01000047.1 coordinate 21,844, forward strand.
TTGACCGATATAGGTCGGCCGCCTAACGTTGCCCGGCATGACCGCACCCCTCACCGACACCGCACGCGACACCCGCCGGTTCAGCTACCTCGACATGGCGCTCGTGCTCGCCGTCGGCGTCGGCCTGGCCAACTCGGCGGTGGCGGACTTCCTGGCCCGGGGACCGGCGCGGCTGGGCATGCCGGAGACGGCGGCGTCCACCATCGCCTGGGCCCTGATCAACGGCACCCAGCTCGCTGTCGGCCTCGCGGTGGTGCGCCACCGCTTCGGCGAGATCGCCCGGCCGCTGCGGCTCGTCCGCCCGGCGGGCCGCCAGGTGGGCGCCGCGGTGGGCTGGGGCCTGGCCAAGGCCGCGCTCACCCTCGTGCTCGTGGTGGCGCTGCCCGCGGCGCTCGTCGAGGGCGGCGGTGGTGAGGGCGGCTACCCCGCCGGAAGCCTGCTCGCGCAGTTCGCCTTCGCGTTCGCCTTCGGCGCCGTCGTCTCCCCGCTCTACGAGGAGATCCTCTACCGGGGTGTCTTCTACCAGGGGCTGGCCGCGCGGCTGCCCGCCGTGGCCGCCGTGGTGCTGTCGGCGGCCTTCTTCGCCGTCGTACACCTGCCCCGGGTCTTCAACACCGTCAGCGCGCTCTTCGCCGGGCTGCTGTTCGCCTGGCTGCTGCACCGCCACCGCAACCTCTGGGTGCCGATCCTCGCCCATGCCGTCAGCAACGGAACGCTCGTCGCGCTGGCGTTCGCCGCCGAGGCGTCCGCCTGACCGCCCGCACACGGCGACAGCGCGTTCAGTCGCGGTCGCTGTGGTTACGTGCCCAGCGACCACCGATCGGCGGCGTGTCCAGCCGCAGCGCGGCCTCGGTGCCGGCCAGGTCGTTGTCCTCGAACGCACAGGAGACGCAGCTGCCCGCCTCGGTGACCCAGATGCCGTACGCCTGGGTGTCGGCGTCCCGGTGCCAGATCCGGTTGCCGCGCACGGTGGCCGAGTCGAACGGCGCGGCGATCGTGATGCCGCCGCACGCCGGTGGCGAGTCGGGCAGCTCGTACGCCGTGCCGGGCCCCGGTGTGTCCGCGTTCCAGCCGGTGGAACCGTCCGGGCGTACCTCGGCCAGGGAGAGCCCGGTGGCGCTGTTGTCGGACACCACCGCGTCCCGCGAGCCGACCCGGACCACCTTGCCCCGGTGCCCGCCGGCCGGCCAGTCGGCGTTGCCGTCGGCGACCTCGCGCGGGCCGTACCGCACCGCCTCGCCGGAGCCGGAGCAGGCCGGGGCGGAGCGGCGGCCGTTGTCCCGGATCCGGTTCCCGACGATCGACGTGTCGAGCATCGGCCGGTCGATCCGGATGCCGTCCAGCGCGTTCTCCCGGATGTCGTTGTCCTGGATCACCACGTCGGCCGCCGCGCCCCGGTAGCCGTGGCCCAGGTCGTGCTCGTGGTAGCCGAAGCCGCCGTTACGGCTGATCCGGTTGGCCTGCACCGCGTACGGGCCGGGGGTGTTGCCCATGCTGATGCCGTCGCCGACGTTGTAGTCGATCACGCAGCCGGTGACCAGGCCGCCGCGCCCGGCGACCCCGGCGGTGCCGTTGCCCGACACGTCGAAGCCGGCCTCCAGGTTGTTGGTCATGGTGCAGGCGGAGACGATCAGCCCGTCCGCTCCCCAGTCGGAGATGCCGAACCGGTTGGCCTGGCTGTGGCAGCCGACGATCCGGATGCCGCGCGGCGGGGTCCAGTAGTCCTTCTGCAGCTCCAGGAAGATGCCGTTGGTGCCGTTGCCGATGGTGGTGCAGTTGGCGATGGTGAGGCGCTCCACGTCGCCCCAGCCGCCGATGCCGACGCCGATCCCCGCGCCGCCCATCTGGTCGCCGTTGTCCAGCCGGCCGCATCCCACCACGACCACGCCGTCGATCAGGCTGTCCTGGAGGAAGTCACAGCCCAGGCCGGTCGCCCCGGTGTGGTGGATGTAGAGGTTGCGGAACACGCCGCGCACCACGTACTGCAGGCCCAGCCCTTTGGCCAGGTAGTCGTAGGACGTCTGGGCCACGCCGGAGCCGTCGATCTCGAAGTCGGCGAACGAGCAGTCGGCGATGTGCCGGTCCCGGTCCGCGCCGTGCTGCACGGTGGTCCAGAAGGCGAGCGGGACCGGTGCGCTGCGGTTGCCCTCGTTGCTGAGCAGGAAGCGGGTAGCTGCCGGTCCGGCGCCGATCAGCGAGACGCCGCTGCGCCAGACGGTGCCGGCGTCGCGGATCGAGTACAGGCCGGGCGGGCAGTAGATCACCCGGGCCCGGCCGTCGGCGTCGTACCCGGCGCCGAGGCGGTCCACCAGCGCCGCCAGGGCGGGCTGGTCGTTGGTGACCCCGTCGCCGGTGAGGCCGTGCTCGCGGGCGTCGCACCACAGCGGCGCGCCGGCGACCGGGGTCAGCCGTTGCGGGGTGGTGGTGGAGAGGCTCTTGCGCGACACGGGGAGCTCCCCTCGGGCGGCGGTCGGTGGCCCGTGCCGCTTTCCCGCTCCCGCCGCGCGGTAACGCCCGCGCTCAGGCGGCGGCGCCCACCCGTTGCGCGGCGGGCGCGGCCGGTGCCTCCGGGGTGGCCGGCAGCCGCTCCCGGGTGGCCCAGAGCACGCCGAGGGTGGCCAGCAGCACCAGGCAGGAGCCGAGCATGTGCGCGCCGACCAGCACGGCGGGCAGGTGGGTGAAGTACTGGACGAAGCCGATCACGCCCTGCCCCAGCTCGACCGCGATCAGCACCGCGGCGGCCCGGGCCGCCCGCGCCGCGCCGACCGCCCGGAACGCGAAGTACAGCGCCACCGACAGGCCGATCAGCAGGAAGACGCCGTCGGCGTGGACCTGGGAGATCGCCGCCGGGTCCAGGCCGTTGCGGGCCGCGCCGTGGTCGCCGGCGTGCGGTCCGCTGCCTGTCACCCAGGTGCCGATCACCAGCACCGACGCGCTCACCGCCGTGGTGATCCAGGCGAGCGTACGCAGCGGCGCCGGCACGGTCGGGGACACCGGCCCGTCCGGATCCTTGATGCGCCGCCAGAGCGCGTACGCGACCGCGATCACCGCCATCGAGGCGAGGAAGTGCAGCCCGACCACCCACGGGTTGAGGTTGGTGAGCACTGTGATGCCACCGATGATCGCCTGGGCCGGGATGCCGAACAGCACGCCCACGGCCAGCGGCAGCGTCCCGCGGCGGCGGGGGCGGTGCGCCAGCACGGCCAGCACCACGGCGAGCGCGATGATCCCGACCGCGAAGGTGAGCAGCCGGTTGCCGAACTCGATCACCCCGTACACGCCCATCTCGGGTGTCGTGGTGTAGGAGTCCTCGGTGCACCGGGGCCAGGTGGGGCAGCCGAGGCCGGAGGCGGTGAGCCGGACGGCCCCGCCGGTGACCACGATCGCGACGTTCGCGATGATCGAGGCGAGCGCGAGGCGGCGCAGCAGCGTGGCGGAGACCGGAAACCGGACGGATCGCTTCACGAAGCGAATCCTACGCACCGTAGTTGATCCCGATCGGGTGACTCCGGCACCCCGGTGGTCGGAATCACCGGACCCCGGGTTTGCAGGCCCTCGGCGAATTACGTAACGTTGCCGTTGTGAAAAACGCGGCGGCGCTCTCCCGAACGCCGGTGACCGGTCCGGTCGCCGGTGGCGCGCGCGCACGTCGCGGCGTACGGCCCGGCGAGCGGGAGACCGCTCCGGCCGACCTGTCGACCCGCGACCGGGTCACCCAGCTGCTGCTGGAGCGTGGCCCCACCACCGCCGCGCAGCTCGGCTCGGCGCTCGGCCTGAGCCCGGCCGCGATCCGCCGCCACCTCGACGCGATGCTCGCCGACGGTGACGTGGTCGCCCGCGACCAGACCGTCCGCGGCAGCCGCGGGCGCGGCCGCCCGGCCAAGGTCTTCGCGCTCACCGAGGCGGGCCGCGGTCGCTGCGGCACCCACCACTACGACAACATGGCCACCGCCGCGCTGCGGTGGATCGCCCGCACCGGCGGCACCGAGGCGGTCGCGGCGTTCGCGGCCGAGCAGGTCTCCGCGCTGGAGGCCCGCTGCCGGTCGGCCATGGAGGACGCCGGAGACGCCCCGCTCGCGCGGGCGGAGGCGCTCGCCGGCGCGCTGACCGCCGAGGGTTACGCTGCCAACGCGTCCACGATCGCCTCCGGCGGCCAGCTCTGCCAGCACCACTGCCCGGTGGCGCACGTGGCCGCCGAGTTCCCTCAGCTGTGCGAGGCCGAGACCGAAGTGATCTCCCGTCTGGTCGGCACTCACGTACAGCGCCTGGCCACCATCGCGCACGGCGACGGCGTGTGCACCACGCACATTCCCGCCCAGTCCGGTTCCACCGTCACCACTGTGAGGACAGATAGATGACCGAGCAGATCGTCCAGCCCCTGACCCAGGAGGAGCAGCTCGCGGCCCTCGGCCGTTACGAGTACGGCTGGGCCGACCCCGACGTCGCCGGGGCGTCCGCCCAGCGCGGCCTCAGCGAGGCGGTGGTGCGGGACATCTCGGCCAAGAAGAACGAGCCGGCCTGGATGCTCGACCTGCGGCTCAAGGGCCTGCGGCTGTTCGGCCGCAAGCCGATGCCGAACTGGGGCGCCGACCTCACCGGGATCGACTTCGACAACATCAAGTACTTCGTGCGGTCCACCGAGAAGCAGGCCACCTCCTGGGAGGACCTGCCCGAGGACATCAAGAACACCTACGACAAGCTCGGCATCCCGGAGGCGGAGAAGCAGCGCCTGGTCGCCGGTGTCGCGGCGCAGTACGAGTCCGAGGTGGTCTACCACCAGATCCGTGAGGACCTGGAGGAGCAGGGTGTCGTCTTCCTGGACACGGACACCGCGCTCAAGGAGCACGAGGACCTGTTCAAGGAGTACTTCGGCACGGTGATCCCGGTCGGCGACAACAAGTTCGCCGCGCTGAACACCTCCGTCTGGTCCGGTGGCTCGTTCATCTACGTGCCGAAGGGCGTGCACGTGGACATCCCGCTGCAGGCCTACTTCCGGATCAACACGGAGAACATGGGCCAGTTCGAGCGGACGCTGATCATCGTCGACGAGGGCGCGTACGTGCACTACGTCGAGGGTTGCACCGCGCCCATCTACTCCTCCGACTCGCTGCACAGCGCCGTCGTGGAGATCATCGTCAAGAAGAACGCCCGGTGCCGGTACACGACCATCCAGAACTGGTCGAACAACGTCTACAACCTGGTCACCAAGCGCGCCGTGTGCCACGAGGGCGCGACCATGGAGTGGGTCGACGGCAACATCGGCTCCAAGGTCACCATGAAGTACCCGGCGGTCTACATGACCGGCGAGCACGCCAAGGGCGAGGTGCTCTCGGTGGCCATGGCCGGCGAGGGCCAGCACCAGGACGCCGGCGCCAAGATGGTGCACGCCGCGCCGCACACCTCCTCGACCATCGTGTCGAAGTCGATCGCCCGGGGCGGCGGCCGCACCTCGTACCGCGGTCTGGTGCAGGTGCTGGAGGGCTCGACCAGCAGCAAGAGCACGGTCAAGTGCGACGCGCTCCTGGTCGACACGATCTCCCGCTCCGACACCTACCCGTACGTCGACATCCGCGAGGACGACGTGTCGATGGGGCACGAGGCGACCGTCTCCAAGGTCAGCGAGGACCAGCTCTTCTACCTGATGAGCCGGGGCCTGAGCGAGGACGAGGCGATGGCGATGATCGTGCGCGGCTTCATCGAGCCGATCGCCAAGGAGCTTCCGATGGAGTACGCGCTGGAGCTCAACCGCCTGATCGAGCTGCAGATGGAGGGCGCGGTCGGCTGACGCCGGCCGCCCGCCCTCCGACTCACTGACACCTCGTCGCAGAACAGACCAAGGAAGAGATGACTACCCAGGCTTCCGCGCCGCCCACGACCAAGTCGCAGGCGCTCCGCTCGTACGACGTCGCCGACTTCCCGGCCCTGACCGGCCTGGAGGAGGAGTGGCGCTTCACCCCGCTCAAGCGCCTGCGCGGCCTGACCCCGTCGGCGCAGGGCGCGACCGGCGCGGTCCGGCACGAGTACGGTGACCTGCCCGAGGGCGTCACCGTCGACCGGATCGGCCGGGACGACCCCCGGGTGGGCAGCGTGCTCACCCCGTTCGACCGGGTCAGCGCGCTCGCGTACGGCGGGGCCGACGGCGCGCTGCTGGTGCGCGTCGACCGCGACGCGGTGGTGGAGCAGCCGGTGCGCCTGCGGGTGGTCGGCGAGAACGCCGAGGCGCTCGCCTTCGGTCACACGTTCGTCGAGGTGGACCGGTTCGCCGAGGCCACAGTGGTGATCGAGCACGTCGGCTCGGCCACGCTGGCCGACAACGTCGAGGTGACTGTGGGCGACGGGGCGAAGCTGACCCTGGTCACCGTCGCCGACTGGGCCGACGACGCGGTGCAGGCGCAGCACCTCAAGGTGCGGCTGGGCCGCGACGCCCGGATCCTGCACGTGCAGGTCAGCCTCGGCGGCGACCTGGTCCGGCAGTACACGTCGGTGGAGTACACCCAGCGCGGCGGCGAGGCCGAGCTGTACGGCGTCTACTTCGCCGACTCCGGCCAGCACCTGGAGCACCGGCAGCTGGTCGACCACACCGTGCCGGACTGCCGCAGCAACGTCGGCTACCGGGGTGCGCTGCAGGGCGACGACGCGCACACGGTCTGGGTCGGCGACGTGCTGATCCGCGCCGAGGCGACTGGTACCGACACGTACGAGATCAACCGGAACCTGCTGCTCACCGACGGCGCGCGGGCCGACTCCGTACCCAACCTGGAGATCGAGACCGGCGAGATCGCCGGCGCCGGGCACGCCAGCGCGACCGGCCGGTTCGACGACGAGCAGCTGTTCTACCTGATGGCCCGGGGCATTCCGGAGGCCGAGGCGCGGCGCCTGGTGGTGCGCGGCTTCTTCGCCGAGCTGATCAACAAGATCCCGGTCGAGGACCTGCGCGAGCGCCTCGGCGACGCCATCGAGGCGCGGCTGGCGAAGGCCGGCGCCTGATGCTCAAGATCTGCTCCACCGAGGACGTGCCGAAGGGCACCGTGATCAGCGCCGACGTGGACGGCGTGCAGGTCGCGATCGTGCACGGCGAGGACGACGTGTTCTACGCGGTGCACGACGAGTGCTCGCACGCCGCCGTGGCGCTGTCCGAGGGCGAGGTCGAGGGCTGCACGCTGGAATGCTGGCTGCACGGCTCCCGTTTCGACCTGCGTACCGGTGAGCCCACCGGGCTGCCCGCGACCGAACCCGTACCCGTCTATCCCGTCGAAGTCCGCGACGGCGACATCTACCTTTCCGTGGACGGCGACGGCCGTCCGCTGCCGAGCAATGGAGTGACCCGCTGATGAGCACCCTGGAGATCCGCGACCTGAAGGTGTCGGTCAAGCTGCCCGAGGGTGAGCTCAAGCCGATCCTGCACGGGGTCGACCTGACCGTGCGCTCCGGCGAGACGCACGCCATCATGGGCCCGAACGGCTCCGGCAAGTCCACGCTGGCGTACTCGATCGCCGGTCACCCGAAGTACGAGATCACCGGCGGCGAGGTGACCCTCGACGGCGAGGACGTGCTGTCCATGTCCGTCGACGAGCGGGCCCGCGCCGGCCTCTTCCTGGCCATGCAGTACCCGGTCGAGGTCCCCGGCGTGTCGGTGGCCAACTTCCTGCGTACCGCCAAGACCGCCATCGACGGCGAGGCGCCGAAGCTGCGCACCTGGGCCGGCGAGCTGCGCGGCGCCATGGAGAAGCTCCAGATGGACCCGGCGTTCGCCCAGCGCAACGTCAACGAGGGCTTCTCCGGCGGTGAGAAGAAGCGGCACGAGATCGTGCAGCTGGAGCTGCTCAAGCCGAAGATGGCGATCCTCGACGAGACCGACTCCGGCCTGGACGTGGACGCGCTGCGCGTGGTCAGCGAGGGCGTGAACCGGGTGCGCGACACCGGCGACACCGGCCTGCTGCTGATCACCCACTACACGCGCATCCTGCGCTACATCAAGCCGGACTTCGTGCACGTCTTCGTGGCCGGCCGGATCGTCGAGCAGGGCGGCCGGGAGCTGGCCGACAAGCTCGAGGAAGAGGGCTACGAGCGGTACGTCGCCGGGGCCGGCGCGGCGCGGGCCTGAGACTCGACATGACCTCGATGGCCATCCCGGCGGGCATGCCGCAGTACGACGACGTGCCGCGCTTCGACGTGGCGAAGGTGCGGGCCGACTTCCCGATCCTCGACCGGGAGGTCAACGGTCACCCGCTCGTCTACCTGGACAGCGCGAACACCTCGCACAAGCCGCGGCAGGTGCTCGACGTGCTCGCCGAGCACTACGCGCTGCACAACGCCAACGTGTCGCGCTCGGTGCACACGCTGGGCACCGAGGCGACCGAGGCGTACGAGGGCGCGCGGGCGAAGATCGCCGCGTTCATCAACGCGCCGAGCGTTGACGAGGTGGTGTTCACCAAGAACTCCACCGAGGCGATCAACCTCGTGGCGTACGCGTTCTCCAACGCCTCGCTGCGCGCGGACGGTGACCCGCGGTTCCGGCTCGGCCCCGGCGACGAGATCGTGATCTCCGAGATGGAGCACCACTCGAACATCGTCCCGTGGCAGTTGCTGGCGGAGCGTACCGGCGCGACGCTGCGCTGGTTCCCCGTCACCGACCAGGGCCGGCTCGACGAGTCCGGCCTGGACGACCTGGTCACCGAGCGGACGAAGATCGTCTCGCTGGTGCACATGTCGAACATCCTGGGCACCGTCAACGCCACCTCGCGGATCACCGCGCGGGTCCGCGAGGTCGGCGCGCTGCTGCTGCTCGACTGCTCGCAGTCGGTGCCGCACCTGCCGATGGACGTGGTCGGCTACGACGCCGACTTCATCGTCTTCACCGGGCACAAGATGTGCGGGCCGACCGGCATCGGCGTGCTCTGGGGCCGGGGCGAGCTGCTCGCCGCGATGCCCCCGGTGATGGGTGGCGGCTCGATGATCGAGACGGTGACGATGGCGGGCTCGACGTTCGCCGCGCCGCCGGCCCGGTTCGAGGCGGGCACCCCGCCGATCGCCGAGGCGGTGGCGCTCGGCGCGGCGGTGGACTACCTCACCGCGATCGGCATGCCGGCTGTTCAGTGGCACGAGAAGGAACTGACGGCGTACGCGCTCGACGCCCTCGCCACAGTGCCGGACCTGCGGATCTTCGGCCCGACGGTGCCTGTGGGCCGGGGCGGGACGATCTCGTTCGCGCTCGGTGACGTGCACCCGCACGACGTCGGGCAGGTGCTCGACTCGCTCGGTGTGCAGGTGCGGGTGGGCCACCACTGCGCCAAGCCGGTGTGCACCCGCTTCGGGGTGCCGGCCACGACGCGGGCGTCGTTCTACCTCTACACCACCACCGCGGAGATCGACGCCCTGGTGGCGGGTCTGGAGCGGGTGCGGAAGGTGTTCCAGTGATGCAGCTCGAATCCCTCTACCAGGAGATCATCCTGGACCACTACAAGCACCCGCACGGCCGTGGCCTGCGGGAGGCGGCGGATCCGGCCGCCCGGGTCGGCGAGGCGCACCACGTCAACCCGACCTGCGGCGACGAGATCACCGTGCGGGTGGCGACAGACGGCAGCGTGTTCACCGACATCTCGTACGACGGGATGGGCTGCTCGATCAGCCAGGCGTCGGCGAGCATCCTGCACGAGCTGCTGCGCGGCAAGGCCGCGAGCGACGCCGCTGTGGTGCACGAGGCGTTCGTGGAGTTGATGTCCGGGCGGGGCCAGGTCACGCCGGACGAGGACGTGCTCGGAGACGGGGTGGCGTTCGCGGGTGTCGCGCGCTACCCGGCCCGGGTGAAGTGCGCGCTGTTGTCGTGGATGGCGTTCAAGGACGCCGCGGCACGCGCCGGGGTGGGCGTGAGCCCGGAGGTGAAGGCATGAGCGACGAGAACATGACCTCGGAGACCGGCGCGGTGGCGACCGACGGCACGGTTGCCGGTGGCGCGGCCGTCAACGGAGCTGTCGCTGACGGCGCGGCCGCGGGTGCGGCGGCGCCGACCGGCGGCAAGGCCGCGATCGGTGACATCGAGGAGGCGATGAAGGACGTCGTCGACCCCGAGCTGGGCATCAACGTGGTCGACCTCGGCCTGGTGTACGGCGTCCACGTCGACGACGAGAACGTCGCCACCCTGGACATGACGCTGACCTCGGCGGCCTGCCCGCTGACCGACGTGATCGAGGACCAGGCGCGGCAGGCGCTGACCACCGGTCCCGGCGGCGGCCTGGTCAACGACATCCGGATCAACTGGGTCTGGCTGCCGCCGTGGGGCCCCGACAAGATCACCGACGAGGGGCGCGACCAGCTCCGCTCGCTCGGCTTCAACGTCTGACCGTTCTCCCGGTCACCGCAACGGGCGCGGCACCCCTGCCAAGGGGTTGCCGCGCCCGTAGTGTCTGCGGGCTTGATCGACACCGTTTCGCCGAAGTGGTGTGGTCGGAGTCGCTCTGATGCCGCCACCTCGGCGTAGTGGTGTCGATCAAGCTGGGCTGACGGCACTGCCGCCGCCGGCGGCGGGGCGAGGAACGGCGAGATCTTGGTACGAAATCGCCCCTTGGGTGGCCGTTTCCTTCCGAGACCTCCTCGCCTCCCTCATGCCGGGATCCGGCCCCCTCGTTGTGGGAAACGTCCGCCTTTTCGGCTTGATCGACACCGTTTCGCCGAAGTGGTGTGGTCGGAGTCGCTTTGATGCCGCCACCTCGGCGTAGTGGTGTCGATCAAGGTGGGCTGACGGCACTGCCGCCGGCGTCGGGCCGGGAACGGCGAGATCTTGGTATGAGATCGCCCCCGAGGAGGCAGATTCGTACCAAGATCTCCAGCCCAGCCCAGCCCAGCCCAGCCGCGGGGTGCGCGTGCGGGCGCGCGGGAAAAGCGGTCGCGGAGTGAGGGAGCCGGGTGCAGGATGAGCGGGTGATCGAGGCGTACCCGAAGCAGGCTCCTGTCCGTGCGGCCACCGCCGCGCGTCGACAGCGCACCCTGCCCTCGGCCGCCTCGACCCATCACCCGTCGTCGTGACCGGGGCGTTCCTGGCCGGCCTGGTCGCCGGCTACGGCGTCGCCATTCCGGTCGGCGCGATCGCGATCCTCATTCTCGGACTCAGCGCGCGTACCTCGTTCCGGGTCGGTGCGGCGGCGGCACTCGGCGTGGCCGGCGCCGACGGTCTCTACGCGGCGCTGGCGGCGCTCGGCGGGGCCGCGGTGGCGAGCGGGCTCGCGCCGTTCGCGGGTCCGCTGCGGCTGGTCGCCGCGGGGGTGCTGCTGGCTCTCGCCGGCCTCACCGCCCGGCGCGCGCTGCGTCCACCGGCCACAACGCATCCGCCGAGCCCGTCGGCCACCACGCATCCGTCGGGCACGACGCAGGAGCCGGGCGCGCGGGGTGGGCTGGACACGCCGGTGCGCGCGTTCGCCGCGGTTCTCGCGCTGACCCTGCTCAACCCGGCCACTGTGGTCTACTTCGTGGCGCTCGTCCTCGGCCGGGGTGACGTGCTCGGCTCCGGCCCGGCGGGCACTGCCGCCTTCACCGCCGGGGTCTTCCTCGCGTCGGCGAGCTGGCAGTTGCTGATCGCCGGGGGCGGCACGCTGATCGGCCGGGCCCTCACCGGTCCCCGTGGGCGGCGGGTCACGGCGCTGCTGTCCAGCGTCATCATCGCGGCTCTCGCGGTCGCCACTGTGCTCGGCGTCTGACCGACGGGGACGGCCCGACATGTCGGGCCGATGACGGGGCCGTTCGCGATCCGTTACCGGGGGATCGGCCGAACCGGCAGTCCCGGGCGACGGAAAGATCCATTCCCGGCCCGGCGTACGACCGCAGGTGTCCTCGGCCGTCAGGCCGGCCGGTTCGCCCTTGCGAAGCGCGGATCCCGCAGGCCGGTGACGTCACGCAGGAGGCGCACGCGCTGGCCGAGGAGATCGCCGAGGCGGAGGTGCCGGCCGGGCCGCTGGTGAAGCTGCGCACCTACCGGGTGGCGCTGGTGACCGACCCGTCCTACGCCACCTACTTCGGCGCGGAGAACGTCACCGCCGCGAAGGTGACGCTGATGAACCGGGTCACCCAGATCTACGAGGACGAGACCGCGATCCGGCTCGTCCTGATCAACGACACCGACAAGACCAACCTGAACACCCCGGCGCTGGCCACCGAGCCGAACGGCCCGTGCGGCGCGGCTGCCTGCTTCACGCCGGCGCAGCTCACCTCCTGCGGCGGCGGCACGCTCAGCCGTAACCGGATCGTGCTCGGCCAGCTCGTCGGCGCGAGCAACTACGACGTGGGCCACGTCGGCCTGGGCGTCAACGGCGGCGGTGTGGCCAGCCTCGGCGTGATCGGCGGCAACGGCAAGGCTCAGGGCTGCACCGGCCTGCCGACGCCGGTCGGCGACTTCTACGCGGTCGACTACGTCTCGCACGAGATGGGTCACCAGTTCGCCGGCAACCACACCTTCAACGGCACGCAGTACAACTGCTCGGGCGGCAACCGCAGCGCGGCCAACTCGTACGAGCCGGGCAGCGGTTCGTCGATCATGGCGTACGCGGGCATCTGCCAGCAGGACAACCTCCAGCCGCACAGCGACCCGTACTGGTCGCACCGCAGCTACACCGAGATCACCAACTACGTCACCTCGAACCGCCCGGCGATCAACGAGGTGCAGAACGTCTCGCTGTACGGGTTCGACGCCGACGGTGACTCGTTCACCGTCCGCTACGCGGGCGCCGACTCGGCGCCGATCGTGCGGGGCGTCAACTACACCACCGCCGGCATCAAGGCCACCGTCGAGGGCATCGCCGGCTGGCCGGCCGGCGCGACGGTCACGGTGGCCGCGTTCGGTGGCAGCGGCACGCTCAACGACAACGGCTTCCAGGTGACCTTCGGTGGCACGCTGGCGACCACGAACGTGGCGTCGCTGGAGCTGACGAACGCCTCCGGCGCCTCCGGGTTCGTCGGCGAGACGGCCAAGGGCGGCGCCGTCGACAACGGCGGCTGGCTGGTCGAGGAGACCTCCAACCACGCCCCGGTGGTCACCGTCCCGGACACCGTCACCATCCCGGTGCGGACGCCGTTCGCGCTGACCGGCAGCGCCACCGACGCCGACGGGGACACTGTCACGTACCTGTGGGAGCAGAACGACAGGGGCGCCACGACCGGCACCGCGCTGACGAACAACACGAAGGTCAACGGTCCGCTGTTCCGGGTGTTCGGCGAGGCGGCGATCGTGTCGCCGACCGACACGCTGAAGTACTACTCGCCGGGTCTGAACTCGGTCACCACCGACTCGACCCGGGTCTTCCCCGACATGAGGCAGATCCTGGCCGGCAACACCAACGCCGCCACCGGCACCTGCCCGGCGGCCCCGGCACCGCCGGCCACCGGTGGCGCCTCGAACGTGCCGGCCGAGCTGGTCGACTGCTACTCGGAGTTCCTGCCCACCCGCGACTGGGTCGGCATCGCCGGTGACCGGACCCTGCACTTCAAGCTCACCGCCCGGGACGGGCGGCTGGGTGGCGGCGGCATCGGCAGCGCCGACGTCGCCGTGGTGCTGGCACCGGACGCGGGTCCGTTCCTGGTGACCTCCCAGGACACCGCCGCGGTCCTGGACGGCGGCTCGACCCGGACCGTGACGTGGGACGTCGCCGGCACCGACGTGGCGCCGGTGAACGCCGCGCAGGTGAAGATCTCGCTGTCCGCCGACGGCGGGCAGACCTTCCCGTATGTGCTGGCCGAGCAGACCGCCAACACCGGCACCGCGACTGTGACGCTGCCGAACGTGGCGACCGAGAAGGCCCGGATCAAGATCGAGGCGGTCGGAAACGTCTTCTTCGACGTCAACGACGCCGACTTCACCATCCGGTCCGCCCCGGTCGTCACCAGCACCGCCCCCGGCGGTGGCGTGAGCGTGCAGTACAGCGACGCGCTCTCGCCGGCCGTCACCGTCACCGCGACCGACGGCGACACCACCGGCGCGGACCTGACCGCCGCCGCCACCGGGCTGCCCGCCGGCCTGTCCCTGGCCGTCACGAGCACCTCGGCGACCGACGCCCGCCCGGGTACGCGTACCTGGACGGTCGCCGGCACCACCACGGCGGCCCCGGGTGACTACCCGGTCACCGTGACCGTGTCCGACGGCTCCGGGCTGACCGGCGGCACCTCGTTCACCGTCACCGTCGCCGCCGAGGACGCGGCGGTCAGCTGGGCCGGTGACACGCTCGTGAACACCGCGACCGGCGGCGTGTCCGGCCAGGCGCTGCTGCGGGCCGTGCTCCGGGACGGCTCGGTGCTGCCCGGCGCCACGGACACCACAGCCGGTGACATCCGTACCGCCACAGTCACCTTCACCAGGGACGGCGTGACGCTGTGCACCGCCGTGCCGGCCCTGCTCGGCACGGCCACCACCACCGCGTCCGCGGCGTGCACGGCCACCCTGCCGAAGGGCACGCACACCGTCACCGCGACGGTGGGCGGCAACTACACGGGCAGCACCATCGCCCAGGTCACGGTCGCCGTCTCCGACGGCGGGTTCCTCACCGGCGGCGGCGAGTTCACCGCCACCCGCTCGGCGGGGACCTACCCGGCCGACGTGAACTCCACAGTCGAGGTGGAGCTGAACGCGAAGCCGGGCAAGGCGAACAAGCCCGCCACGGGCAGGGCCGAGGTCGAGTTCCGCTCCGGCGGGAAGTCGTACACGATCAAGGCCGGCACCGTCGACGCGCTCGGCGTCACCTCGGCGGGCCGGACCGCCCAGGTGCGCTACCAGGCCGCCCTGTACGACAACAAGGGCAAGCTGGTGGCCTCCGGCCTGACCCTGGCCGTGACGGTGACCGACCGGGGCGCCCCCGGTAGGAACGACACCGTCGGGGTCACGCTGTGGAAGGGCGGCTCCCTGCTCCTGTCGTCCGACTGGACGGGCGGCGCGACCGCCGAGGTCAAGCTGAAGGGCGGCAACCTCACCGTCCACTGATCCACGCGGTAGACGCGGGAGGGCACCGGCAGCGGTGTCCTCCCGCGTTGCGTTCCCGGGTCCGTGGATGGCGTACCGTCGGGCCATGAGCAGCCGACCCGCCGCCGGGGGTGGCCGGTGGGTCGAGGTCGACCCCGGCCGCGTCGCCCGCTGGGTCGAGGGTTTCACCGGCCGGCACGGCCCGCCGACGACGACCGCGCAGGAGTACGGGCTCCTGCTCACCGCCCCGGACGGCGCCACCGCCGAGCTGCACACCCCGCCCGGCGCGAGCGCGTCGGCGGACGTACCCGGGTTCGTCGCCTCCGCCACGGCGGCCCGCCGGCTCGGCCTGTTGCTGGCCCGCAAGGGCGCTGTCGCGGTCGGCGCCGCCGACGGCACCGACCTGGTGGTCTCCAAGGTTGACACCCGGTACGTGCAGGGGCGTACCGCGGCGGGCGGCTGGTCCCAGCAGCGGTTCGCCAGGCGGCGCGACAACCAGGCGAAGGCCGCCCTGGGCGACGCGGCCGAGCTGGCCGTACGCCTGCTGTTGCCGGAGGCGGGCACGCTGGCGGCGCTGGTGTGCGGCGGCGACCGGCGCGCGGTGGACACGGTGCTGGCCGACCGGCGGCTGGCCCCGCTCGCGGCACTGCGCGCGCCGCGCCTGCTCGACGTGCCGGAGCCCCGGCACGCGGTGCTGGTGGCGGCAGTCGCTGCCGCCCGGGCGGTCCACATCCTGGTCCGCTGAACAGGAAAGATCGCCTCAAGACGGCGCAATCCCGCTCGTCGATGATGCATCGAATCGACTCGATGCATAAGGTCGGTGGCATGAAGCGGCGGGTCTCCGGGCGACCCGCAGGGCCAGCTTCGCCTCCGCCATCACGCCGACATCGTTGGGAGAGAACAACTTCATGAGCGGATATCAGGACGGCCGGCTGCGGACCCGGTGGCGCCGTGCGACGAGGCTCCTCGTCGCGGCGGCGGCGATGAGCGCCGGAAGCCTCGTGCTCACCGCGACACTGACGGCCGGCACGGCGAACGCGGCCGCCGGCCCGGTCGAGCGCGCCGCGCTCGCCGCGCCCGCAGTCACCAGCGTCACCGCGGGCGGCGCGCACACGTGCGCGATCAGCACCGACGGGGGGCTGTGGTGCTGGGGCTCGAACTACGGCGGCCAGCTCGGCGACGGGACCACCACGAACCGCAGCGCCCCGGCGCGGGTCGGCACCGCCACCTGGACGAATGTCGACGCCGGCTCCGGGCACACCTGCGCGGTCCGCACGGACGGGACGCTGTGGTGCTGGGGCTCGAACTTCCGGGGCCAGCTCGGCGACGGCACCACCACCAGCCGCAGCGCCCCGGTGCAGGTCGGCACCGCGACCACCTGGGCCAGAGTCGACGCCGGCCCCTCGCACACCTGCGGGATCCGCACCGACGGCACGCTCTGGTGCTGGGGATTCAACCGGACCACGCAGCTGGGCGTCGGCGCCTCGCCGTACGTCGCCAACACCCCGTTGCGGGTCGGCACGGCGACCGACTGGGTGAGCGTCTCGGCCGGCTTCGGGCACACCTGCGGTATCCGGACCGGCGGCACGCTCTGGTGCTGGGGGTCCAGCTCGGACGGCCAGCTCGGCCTGGGCAACCTGGCGCCCCAGACGGCGCCCGCGCAGGTCGGCACCACGACCGGCTGGACCGGCGTCGCGGCCGGGTACGCGCACACGTGCGGGGTCCGTTCCGGCGCGCTGTGGTGCTGGGGTGAGAACGGATACGGGCAGCTCGGCGTGAGCGGCACGTACCGTACCGCGCCGGTGCAGATCGGCACCGTCACCACGTGGAGCCGGATCGCCGCCAGCAGCGACACGTCCTGCGCGTCGCGTACGGACGGCAGCGTGTGGTGCTGGGGCAAGAACTCGGCCGGACAGGTGGGCGACGGCGGCACCACGCACCGGTCCGCGCCCGCCCAGGTCGGCACGGCCACCACCTGGACCGGCGGCCTCGCGGTCACCGACCACGGCTGCGGGATCCGCACCGACGGCGGCCTGTGGTGCTGGGGCGACAACAGCGGTGGCCAGCTGGGCGACGGGACGACTGTCAACCGGTCCACCCCGGGTCAGGTGACCCTGCCCGCCTGACCGGCCCGGTCAACGGCACCGGACCGCACCGCTGACCTGGGTCAGCGGTGCGGTCCGGTGCGCGGAGCGGCTCAGGCCCCCGAACCGAAGGTGTCGCAGGACTTCGGGTCGCCGGTGGTGAAGCCCTTGGTGAACCACTGCTTGCGCTGCTCCGAGCTGCCGTGGGTGAACTCGTCCGGGTTCACCGGCCGGCCGGACCGCTGCTGGATCGCGTCGTCGCCGATCTTCTCGGCGGTGTCGATGGCCTGCGAGATGTCCTGCTCGGTGATGCTTGTGAAGATCTTCTGCCCCTTGTCGTCGGCGGTGCCGGTGGCGTTCTTCGCCCAGGCCCCGGCGTAGCAGTCGGCCTGGAGTTCCAGCTTGACCGAGAGCGCGTTCGCGCTCTGCGGGTCGCGCTGCTGCTGGCGGCGCATCTGCGCCTCGGTGCCGAGCAGGTCCTGCACGTGGTGGCCGTACTCGTGGGCCAGCACGTACGGCTGGGCGAACTCGCCCTCCGCGCCGAGATGATCGGCGAGCAGCTTGTAGAAGCTGAGGTCGATGTAGACCAGGTCGTCGGCCGGGCAGTAGAACGGGCCCACGCCCGAGTCGGCAGCGCCGCAGGCGGTGCTCACGTTCTGGCTGAAGAACACCGTCTTCGACGGCCGGTACTGCTCGCCGAACGCCTCCGGCATGGCGGTACGCCAGTACGCCTGGATCGAGTTGACGTAGAGGGTGTTGCGGCAGTCGAGCTGCTTCAGCGCGTCCTGCGCCGAGCACTTCTGCTCCAGCGAGGTGTTGTCGCCCTGCTCGGAACCGCCGCCGTTGGTGGCGGCGTTGAGGCCGAACCCGCCGCCCACCAGGGCGACGAGCACGGCGATGATGATGCCCACGATCCCGCCCCGGCCGCCGCCGATCGGGATCGGAATGCCCATCCCGCCGCCTCCGCCGGACCCTCGCCGGTCGTCCACCTGGCTGGTGTCGACCCGCGCGTTCTCGTTCAGCTCCATGTTGACCCCGATCACCGATGTGTCCGTATGTGGTGGTTGCGGTACCGGACCGGGTCCGGACGGCGGTTTCCGTACCCGATGATCTTGCACGGTAATCCGGGGGAGTGGCCCCGGGGAGCCCGGTACACTTGCCCCCGTGCTGCGCTGCGAAGGCTGAACGGCCCCGCGCCGACGGGAAATCACCACCCGCCGGCGCTTTCGCGTGCCCTGAGTCAGCCCTTCCGGACCCGAGAGCGAGTACTCCGAGATGATCACTGCCACCGGCCTGGAACTGCGCGCCGGTTCCCGGATCCTGCTGTCCGACACCACCCTGCGGGTGCAGCCGGGGGACCGGATCGGCCTGGTCGGCCGCAACGGCGCCGGCAAGACCACCACGCTCAAGGTGCTCGCCGGGGAGGGACAGCCGTACGGCGGCCAGATCGACCGGCGCAGCGCCATCGGCTATCTGCCGCAGGACCCGCGTACCGGTGACCTGGACGTCACCGGCCGGGACCGGGTGCTCTCCGCCCGTGGCCTGGACGTGCTCATGGCGCAGATGAAGGAGCTGGAGGACAAGCTCGCCGAGGGCGCCGACGACGAGCGGCTCGTCCGCCGCTACGGCGCGCTGGAGGACCAGTTCGCCTCGCTCGGCGGCTACGCGGCCGAGGCCGAGGCGGCCCGGATCTGCGCCAACCTCGGCCTGCCCGACCGCGCCCTGGCGCAGACCATCGGCACGCTCTCCGGCGGTCAGCGCCGCCGCATCGAGCTGGCCCGGATCCTGTTCCGCGACGCCGGCGAGAACGGCGGCGGCATCCTGCTGCTCGACGAGCCCACGAACCACCTCGACGCCGACTCGATCACCTGGCTGCGCGGCTTCCTCGCCAACCACAAGGGCGGCCTGATCGTGATCTCCCACGACGCCTCGCTGCTGGAGGCGGTGGTCAACAAGGTCTGGTTCCTGGACGCCACCCGGTCCGTGGTCGACACGTACAACCTGGGCTGGAAGGCGTACCTGGAGGCGCGGGAGACCGACGAGCGGCGCCGCCGCCGGGAGCGGGCCAACGCCGAGAAGAAGGCCGGCGCGCTGATGGCGCAGGCGGACAAGATGCGGGCCAAGGCCACCAAGACCGTCGCCGCGCAGAACATGGCCCGGCGCGCCGAGCGCCTGCTCTCCGGCCTGGACGAGGTCCGCGTCGCGGACAAGGTCGCGAAGGTACGGTTCCCGAGCCCCGCGCCGTGCGGCAAGACGCCGCTGACCGCGACCGGCCTGTCCAAGTCGTACGGGTCGCTGGAGATCTTCACCGACGTGAACGTGGCTGTGGACCGGGGTTCCCGGGTGGCCATCCTCGGCCTCAACGGCGCCGGCAAGACCACGCTGCTGCGGATGCTCGGCGGGCTGCTGGAGCCGGACACCGGCGAGGTACGCCCCGGGCACGGGCTGCGGCTGGGCTACTACGCCCAGGAGCACGAGACGCTCGACGTGGACCGGACGATCCTGGAGCACATGCGCAGCGCCGCGTCCGACCAGACCGACACCGACCTGCGCAAGATCCTCGGCGCGTTCCTGTTCTCCGGCGAGGACGTGGACAAGCCGGCCGGTGTGCTCTCCGGCGGCGAGAAGACCCGGCTGGCGCTGGCCACGCTGGTCTGCTCCGGTGCCAACGTGCTGCTGCTGGACGAGCCGACGAACAACCTCGACCCGGTCAGCCGCGAGCAGGTGCTCGACGCGATCGCCCGCTACCCGGGTGCGATCGTGCTGGTCACGCACGACCCGGGCGCGGTCACCGCGCTCAAGCCGGACCGCGCCATCCTGCTGCCCGACGGCGACGAGGACGCCTGGTCCGACGACCTGCTGGAGCTGGTGGAGCTGGCCTGACCCCCACCCCCCCCTTTTTTGCCGGTCGATCATGAAGTTGACGGCACTTCTGGAGATCCAGATCGCCGTCAACTTCATGATCGACCGGCAAAAAAGGGGGGGGTGGGGGTCAGGCC
>NZ_LEKG01000358.1:0-1502 GCF_001029515.1 Micromonospora sp. RV43
CGGGAACCGGCATCGGCAAGCCAGGCGGCGGGTTCACCGCGCCGAGCATCCCGGGATTCGGCCCGCCCGGCGGCGCCGGCCCCGGCGCGGGCGGCAGCCCCGGACTGCCGGAGAAGCCGGACGCGAACGGGCTGCTCGGCAACAGCGACGACTTCGCCCCCGGCACCGTCGGCGGTGTGGACATCCCGGCCGCCCCCGGTGGCGCCGTGCCCGGTGGCGGTGGCTTCCAGTCGCCGATGATGCCGGGCATGCCCGGCGCGGGCGCGCCCGGTGCCGGTGCCGGTGGCGGCTCCGGTGTCCCCGAGGCGCCGGACGCCAAGGGCCTGGTGGAGGGCGACGAGGCGGACTGGCGGTCACCCGGGTTCGACGGTGTGCAGGTTCCCGGCGCACCGGCCGGCGCCTCGTCCGGCGGTGCCGGGCTGGGTGCCCCGATGCCGGCCGTGCCCGGCATGCCGGGGCCCGCGGGCGGAGCCAACAACTCCGCTGGGGCCGAGTCGCCCGACGCCCGGGGACTCGTCAGCGGCGACCCCGAGACCTGGGGACCGGTGGGCGTGGACGCGGGCGTGCCGGACGGGTCGGCCGGTGCGCCGGCCGGTGGCGACGGGCTCGGCGTCGACGGTCCGCAGATCCCCGCCGGCCCGCCCGTGGCCCCGGGCGTCGGCGTCGACTCTCCGGTCGCGGCGGCGCCGCCCGGAGCCGCCATGCCGATGATGCCCGGCGCGCCGGGCGCGCCGGGCGCCGGTGCGGGCACGCCCGGCGGGGGCGTGCCGGACGCACCCGACGCCTCCGGGCTGATCGAGGCGGACATCGACGACTGGCGCCCGTCGACCCCCGACGCCGCAGGACCGCAGGCGCCCGCGGGCGCAGGTGCGGGCGGCACCGGGCTGGTGGAGCCGCCTCCCTCCGCGCCGCTGATCGCCGGTGCGACGCCGCCGATCGCGGGTGTGGTGCCGCCGGTGGCCGACCCGCCGGGCGGCACCGCACCCGCCGGGACCACGCCCCGGACCGCGCCCGACGCGTCCGGCCTGATCCGGCCGGACGAGACCGACTGGACCCCGGCCGGACCGGGTGACTTCGCGCCGGAGGCGGGCGACGGCACGACGGCCGGTGGCGCAGGCCTTGACGGATCCGCGCCGGTCGCCGACGTGTCCGGCCCGCAGCCGGGGCCGGGGGGCGGCACGGCGGACCTCGACGGTTCCGTGCCGGTCACCGGTGTGCCGGGCGCGCAAGCGGGTCCGGACGGTCCGCCGGCCGGTCCGGATCCGGGTGTGCCGGAGGCCGCCGTCGAGGAACCGGCCGCGCCGGACGTTCCGGCAGCGCCCGTGTCCGGCACCGGCGGTACGTCGCCGGGTGCACCCGTACCCGAGGTGATCGCACCGCCGACGGCGGTGGAGGTGCCGACTGTGGTCGACCTGTCCCCGGCGGTCGGCGGTGTCGTGGCGGCTCCGGTGATCGTCGGCCACCCGGGCCAGCCAGGGCAGCCGAGCCTGCCCGCCCAGCCC
>NZ_LEKG01000048.1:0-41486 GCF_001029515.1 Micromonospora sp. RV43
GTGCGGGCGCGGGGGTGGGGTCAGCGCAGGGTGGAGACGGAGAACAGGGCGCCGTCGGGGTCGCGCAGGGCGGCGCTGCGTCCGGCCGGGTTGTCGCGCGGCGGGACGAGGATGGTGCCGCCCAGCTCGGCGGCCCGGGCGGCGGTGGCGTCGGCGTCCTCCACCGCGAAGTACACCGCCCAGTACGCGGGCAGGTCCTCCGGCATCGGCTCGGCCCGGGGCAGCATCCCGGCGACGATCCGGGCGCCGCAGCGCCACCCGGTGTACGCGACCGGTCCGGCCGGGCGCTCCTCCGGATGCCAGCCGAAGACCAGCGCGTAGAACTCCTTCGCACCCTCCGGGTCGGGGGTGACCAGATCGTTCCAGCACATCGCGCCCGGCGCGTTGTACAGCTCGGCCCCGCGCATCGCCATCGGCTGCCACACGCTGAACACCGCGCCGGCCGGGTCGGCGAGCACCGCCATGCGGCCCTGCTGCGCGACGTCGAACGGGGATACGACCACCTGCCCGCCGGCCGCCTCCACCCGGGTCGCGACCAGATCGGCGTCGTCGGTCGCCACGTACGTGGACCAGACCGGCACCTGGTCCGGCGTACCGGGTGGCCCGGCCCCGGCGACCGCCTTGCCGTCCTTGCGGAAGACGGTGTAGCCGCCGGCCTCCGGTTCGGGGGAGATCTCTCCGGTCCAGCCGAACAGCTCGGGGTAGAACCGTCGGGCGTCGTCCAGACCGGGCGTGGCCAGGTCCGTCCAGCAGGGCGTGCCGGGCTCGACGCCGTTCACGGTGACCCCTCTCGCCGGGGGCGGCCCGCTCGCCCGCCCTGTCGGCATCGTGGCACCGCCGGGTCGGCCACCGGGCCGGAACCGGACAAAAGGTCAGCTGAAGCGGCGTCCCTCGTCCCGCCGGTACGCCCAGCCGGCGAGCGCGGCGAGCACCAGCACCCAGACCACGAGCATCACCAGCGCCCGGGTGTCCGGCCGGAAGTCGGTGACCGCCGCCCAGATCAGTTCCACGGCGCCCCGGGTCGGCAGGTAGGGCGCGATCGCCTTGATGAAGCCGGGCGCGTCGTCCGGCCCGGAGAGCAGGCCACCGCCGAACGCGAGCGGGAAGAAGATCACCTGCGCCACCACGATCGCGGCCTTGCTCGGCAGCGAGTAGCCGATCGCCAGGCCGAGCAGCGTGAACGGCACCGAGACCACGGCGACCGCGCCCAGGCCGAGCAGGAACTGCACCGCGCTGACCCGGGCGTCGGTGGCGACCGCCGCGATCACCACCACCGGGATCATCGAGACGTAGGTCAGGACCACCCCGGCCAGGATCCGCCCGGCCAGCCGCGGCGCCGGTCCGGTCGGCAGGGTCCGGGTGTACGGGTTCCAGGGCTGGTCGCGGTCCTCGGAGACGCCTACGCCGTACTGGAAGATGTTGGCGGTCATCACCGCGAAGGTCACCATGGCGGCGGTGGCGTAGGTGGCGCCGACCGGGTCGTCGCCG
Source organism: Micromonospora sp. RV43 (assembly GCF_001029515.1). NCBI lineage: Bacteria > Bacillati > Actinomycetota > Actinomycetes > Micromonosporales > Micromonosporaceae > Micromonospora > Micromonospora sp. RV43. The sequence continues at coordinate 1,489 of NZ_LEKG01000048.1, forward strand.
GCGAACGGCACCACGAAGAAGAGCATCGAGGCGGCGGGGAAGAACGCGCTGCCCACCACCGCCACCGGCACCCGGATGATCTCCAACAGGTGGTAGCGGGCGTGGATCAGGGCGAGCGGCACGGCGGTCTCCTAGGCAGGGGTGGGCGCGGGCCGGTCGTCGGCCGTGATGGCGAGGAACGCCTCCTCCAGCGAGGTGGGCCGGACCTCCAGATCGTGGAACGGCACCCCGGAGGTGACCAGGCCGCGGACGAGCTGGTCGGCGTCGGTGGTGAGCAGGTGCACCCGCCCGTCGGCGCGTTCGGTGGTGACCACGCCCGGCAGCGCCGGCAGGTCGTCGGCGACCAGGCTGACCCGGCGTACACCGACGATCCCGCGGATCGCCGCCACCGAGTCGTCGGCGAGCACCCGCCCGTGGCCGATCACCACCACCCGCTGCGCGAGCGCCTCCACCTCCTCCAGGTAGTGGCTGCTCAGCAGCACGGTGCCGCCGTCGGCGTGGAAGCCGCGGATCGCGTCCCAGAGCGCGTGCCGTGCCTCCACGTCGAGGCCGGTGGTCGGCTCGTCGAGCACCACCAGCCGGGGACGGCCGACGAACGCCAGCGCCACGGCGAGCCGGCGACGCTGCCCGCCGGAGAGGCCGCCGGTCTGCCGGCGGACCTGGTCGGCGAGGCCGAACCGGTCGAGCAGCTCGCCTCGCGGCACCGGGTCGGGGAAGTGCGCGGAGACGAAGTCGACCACCTCGCCGACCCGCAGCGTGCCGGGCAGGCCGGTCTCCTGCGGGGTGACCCCGAGCTGCCGCCGGCTCGCCGGGTCGCGCGGGTCGCCGCCGCACAGCTCGACCCGGCCGGCGGTGGGGCGGCGCAGCCCGACCAGCAGGTTGATCAGCGTGCTCTTGCCGGCGCCGTTCGGCCCGAGCAGGCCGACCAGCTCGCCGGCCCGGACGGTCAGGTCGACCCGGTCCAGCGCCAGCACGTCGCCGTAGCGGCGGCTGACCTGTTCGGCCTGGGCCAGGATCATCGGCGATCTCCTCGGGCGGAAGGGCTGTGCCTCCCCTGTCTACCGTGCGCCCGCCAGCCGCGCTGTCCCCTGACCGGGTGCTCGCATCCCCTAGTCTGGTGGCGCCGTCGACGACGGTGGAAGTTCCGACCGGACACTGGGGAGGGTCCGTGACCAGTCCGAGCAGGAATCTCGACGTCCAGCCGGAGGCGCTGAGGTCGTTCGCCGCCGCCTCCCGGGACCGGGCCGGCCGGTTCCGTGAGCTGGAGCGGGCGTTCCGCGACGGCCACGTGGCCCGGCACTCCTTCGGCGTCATGCCCGCGTCGTTCAGCCTCGCCGCCGCGTACGAGCAGCAGTTCGAGGCGTGCCTGGAAGGGCTGGCGGACGGCGCCGAGGTGATGGCCGACATCGCCGAAGGGCTCGACGACACCGCAGAGGCCTACACCGGCACGGACGTGGCGAACACCGACATGTTCAAGCCGGGCGTGTGAGGGGGCGGGATGAGCACCGAGGCGCTGCAGCGCAACAAGACCTACTTCGAGCAGATCGTGTCGGGCACGCCCGACCCGTTCAAGCCGCTGTCGAACGCGGTGCTGTGGCCGTTCGAGCAGCTCCTGGAACTGGTCGCCGGTGAGCCGGACGATCTGATGCGGGCGGCCCAGCTCGCGCTGACAACCGGGGAGGCGGTTCGGCGGATCGCCGGGGACCAGGTCGCCGACCGGGCCCGGCTGCGCGGCGCCTGGGACGGCGACGCGGCGGACAAGTTCCACGCCTCGATGGAGTCGGTCGAGGAGGCGATCGAGGAGCTGGCGAAAGGGCTGGACGGCACCAAGGAGGTGCTGGTCGACGCGGCGAACGCCGCTGTGGACGCCTTCAACCTGCTGGTCGAGCTGATTCTGGAGTTCCTGCTCTGGTTCCTGACCGAGGTCATCATCGCCGCCGTGGCGGCCGTGCTGAGCGCCGGTGTGACACTGGCGGCCACTGTGGTGCGCGTGCTGGCCCGGCTGGCCACCACCGTCGGCCGCATGGTCAAGATCGTGGCCCGGTTCGCGGAGATCCTCACCAAGCTGGTCACCAAGCTGGAGAAGGTCGCCGAGCTTCTCATGCGCTACCGCCGGGTGGTGCTGGAGCTGCGGCAGGCCAAGAAGGCGTACCGGGCGTGGAACAAGTCCGGCTACACCAGGGAGGCGTTCGCGTTCAAGATCAAACGCGCTGCGATCCTCTTCCCCGGCAAGTTCGCCATCAACCAGGCGTCCCCGGTGAACATCCCGGGCATCGGTGGTGCCCTGCTCGACACCGGGATGGGCCTGCACGACGTCTCCGACGGGCGCAAGGACCGCAACTACCTGGTGGACGGCACGTACCGCGAGGATCTCGGCCCGTACACCAACGGCGTGCAGAACGTGTTCGACTCGATCGTGAACTGAGAGGCAGCAATGACGTTCCCGGCCCTGGACCGGATCGAGGCGCTGGCCCGCAACCTGGACGGGTGGCAGCGCGAACTCGGCGCGCGGATGGCCGAGCTGGAGCAGAGCAGCGCCGAGGGGGTGAGCGACTCCGGCCTGGTCACTGTCGTGGCCGCGGCCGACGGCAAGATCCTCTCTACCGACATCAACGCGCGGGCCATGCGCTTCGACTCGTACACGCTCGCCGAGGAGATCACCTCGGCGGCGAACCGGGCGCAGGAGGCCGCCGCCGCCCGCGTACGCGAGATCGTCGGCGAGGTGATGGGCAACGCGCCGGGTGCGGAGCGCCCCGCCGACGACGGCTACGGCCACGACCGATACTGAGCCGATGGACGAGACCAGATACCGCGACCGGATCGGCCTGCTCGTCGAGCCGGGCGAGCGTGTCCTGGCCCACGCCAAGGCCGACGTCGGCCAGGGGCTCGCTCCGGCGCCGCCGCCCGAGCCGGAGTCCACTGCCGAGCCGAGCCGGCGGACGATCGGCTCGGTGCTGCTCAACGTGCTGCTGCCACTGGCCACCTGGGACCGCGGCGACCGCCTGGTCGACGCGATCGGCTGGGGGATCGCCGGACGCGGCGCCCCCGGCACCGCCGCCTCCCGCCTACATCGCGCGCTCCGCCCGCCCCGGCCCGACCTCCAGGTCCGGGAGACGCTGCTCGCGGTCACCGAGCGGCGTTTGCTGGTCTGCCGCACCGGCGGGGTCAAGCTGCTCGCCGGGCGCGAGGCCGAGGAACGCGCTCTGACCGAGACCGCCGTGGCGTGGTCGGCCGCGCGCGGCGAGATCGCCTCCGCGCGGGTGGGCTGGCACCGGCTCAACCCGAAGCGGCTGCGGATCGACTTCACCGACGGCTCCTGGTTGTCGTTCACCGTGCCGATCGCCGAGTCCGGCCGCCCGCTGCGCGAGGTCGCCGCCGCGCTGTCCGCCTGACCGGACCCGCCCCGCCGGGCCTGCGGCGGGCCGTCGAGGACCGCGGTCGGCCGTCCACGTCCGCGCGGCCGGGCCTCCTCGTCAGGCCGTCAGCGGCGCGGGCAGCGGCTCGCGGTGCAGCACGGCCAGGCGGGAGACCGCCCGGGTCAGCACCACGTAGAGGCGGTGCAGCCCACGCGGCTCGGCGGCCACGATCGCCGCCGGCTCGACGACCACCACGTGGTCGTACTCCAGGCCCTTGACCAGCGTCGCCGGGACCACAGTGACGCGCGCCGCGGCCTCGACGTCGTCGGCGGTTGCGGTCTCGACGCCCGCGTCGGCGAGCGCCGCGCGGAGCCGGTCGACCGCGTCGTCGGCGGCGATCACACCGACCGAGCCGTCGTGCGCGAGCGCCGCCCGCACCTCGGCCACCGTCGCGGCCGTCAGGTCCTCGGCGGTACGCACATCGAGCGCGCCGTCGTTGCGCAGCGACCGGGCCGGGGGTACGTCGACGGCGAGCGCCGGCAGCAGCCGGTTCGCGAACGCCACCACGGCGGCGGGCACCCGGAAGCCCACGCTCAGCGGCACCACTGCCGCGTCCGGCTTGCCCAGGTGGGCCAGGGAGTCCCGCCAGTCGGTGGCCGCCCACGGCGCGGTGCCCTGGGCCAGGTCGCCGAGCAGCGTGATCGAGCCGTGCTCGCTGCGCCGGGCGATGGCCCGGCACTGCATCGGGGAGAGGTCCTGCGCCTCGTCGACCACCACGTGCCCGAAGCCGGCGGGCCGTTCTAGCAGCCCGGCCACCTCGTCGATGAGTACCGCGTCGGCGGCGGTCCACCGGGTCGCCTTCGCGGTGCGGCTGATCTTGCCGGAGCGGAACAGCTCCTGCTCCTCGGGCGTGAGCAGGCCGTCCGCAGCGGCGGCGAGCGCGTCGGCGTCGGTGCGCAGCCGGTGCACCAGCCCGTCCGGGGTGAGCGCCGGCCAGACCGCGTCGAGCAGGTCGGTGACCGGCTTGATCCGGCTCATCCGGCGCAGCCAGGCGTCGCTCGGTGACTCCGCCCGGCGCGCCTCCGCCTGGCGTTGCAGCAGCCCCACCACCCGCGCCCGGACCCGCTCCCGGCCGGTGGCGTAGGGCAGCCCTTCCCCGCGGGTCTCGGTGACCAGCCGGTGCAGCGGGTCCAGCCCGATCCGCCACCGGTACGAGCCGTCCGACACCATGATCGGCTCGGTCGGCGTACCGATGTGGGCCTCGACGGCCCGGCGCAGCACCTCGGCCATCCGGACGTCGTGCTTGAGCGCGGCGGCGGCCGGGTCGTCGACCGCGCGGACCGGCACCCGCGCGACCAGGTCCTCCACTGTGGCCTGCTCGACCTCGACCTCACCGAGCGCGGGCAGCACCGCAGCGATGTACGACAGGAACGCCCGGTTCGGCCCGACGATCAGCACACCCGAGCGGCGCAGCCGTTCCCGGTGCAGATAGAGCAGGTACGCGGCGCGGTGCAGCCCGACCGCCGTCTTCCCGGTGCCCGGTGCGCCCTGCACGCAGATCGAGTCGGCCAGGTCAGCCCGGACCAGCTCGTCCTGCTCCGGCTGGATGGTGGCGACGATGTCGCGCATCGGGCCGACGCGGGGACGCTCGATCTCGGCGGTGAGGATGCGGCTGGCGGTGCCGAGTTCCTCGCCCCGGTCCAGGTGCTCGTCCTCGAAGCTGGTCAGCGTCCCGGCGCTGAACCCGAACCGGCGGCGTACGGCGACACCCTGCGGGTCGCGCGCGCTCGCCCGGTAGAAGGACCGGGAGACCGGGGCCCGCCAGTCCAGCACCAGCGGTTCGCCCAGCTCGTCGGTGACGTGCCGCCGCCCGACGTGGTACTCCCGCCCGGCGTGGTCCGGGTCGTCGCCGCCGAAGTCCAGGCGGCCGAAGAACAGCGGGGTGGTCGGGTCGTCGGCCAGCTCCTTGACCCGCCGGGCCATGTGCCGGCCGAGCTGCTCGGCTGTGTACGAGTCTCCGGCCACCTTGTCGCCGGTGGAGAAGAGCGCCTCGGCGCGTTCCCGCATCCGGGTCAGCGCGGCGCGGGAGGCGTCGAGGTGGGCACGCTCGGCGGCCAGTTCGGCGTCGAGGCTCGGTGTGGCGTCAAGGTCGGTTGCGGGCACGATGAACTCCGATGGCTCAACTGAGGCTCGCTCGCGTGTCCGGGGCGGTTGGCCTGCTCCCGGCGCGGGGACGTCCGCTGCGGTGCATGCTCACCGCGGCCGTCAGGCGGTCCTCCACGCTACGGGAGCACCGGCCGGTCACGCCAACGATTTTCGGGATGGCTGGCGTTTCGCTCGACCCGGCCTCCACCTTAATAATATTATTAAGTCCGGAGGTGGGGGATGGAGTGGGAGATCCTGATGACAGGGCAGGTGGAGGAGTTCCTCGATCAGCTCTACGTCCTCGACCGCGACTCCCATCGCCTCGTCAACCAGGCCATCCTGGTGCTGGAACGCAACGGGCCCGCCGAGGGGCGACCTCTCGTCGACAGCATCACCGCCTCGCGTCTGAGCAACCTCAAGGAGCTGCGACCGCCGTCGGCGGGGCGCACCGAGATCAGGATCCTGTTCGTCTTCGATCCATGGCGCTCAGCGGTGCTGCTGGTCGCCGGCGACAAGTCCGGGCAGTGGACACGGTGGTACCGCGAAGCCATACCGGAGGCGGAGCAGCTGTACGACACGTACCTGAAGGAACGGCAGGAGGAGAACCGATGAGCGGCGTCAAGCGCTGGCGTGACACCACCCACCTGGACCGGGCGATCGACACTGCCGGCGGCCCGCGCGCGTTCGAGGCCGAGGTCGGGGAGATGCTCGATCAGGCGCGTGGGTGGCGGCTCGCCGAGCTGCGCAAGCGGCGGGAGATGACGCAGGAGCAGGTGGCGTCGAGGATGGGTGTCTCGGTCGCCCGGGTCTCGCAGATCGAGGCGGGCAACGTCGCGACCCAGGAGGTGCTCGCGCGCTACATCGGTGCGCTCGGCGGCACCCTCAAGTTGATCGCCGACTTCGGCGACGAGCAGCTCAAGGTCGCCTGAATCCGATGGTTCCACCGCTGGATCCCGGCGTCCGCCGACGCGGGATCATTGAGGCATGACCGAGGCGCTTCCCGGCCGGAGCCGGGTGACGATCAGTGATCCGCAGGTGATGCGGGCACTCGCTCACCCGGCCCGCATGGCGATCATGGAACATCTCGGCACGCTGGAGGGCGGTGCGACGGCCACCGAGTGCGCCGAGATCGCCGGCCTCTCGCCGAGCGCCACCAGCTATCACCTGCGCGAGCTGGCGAAGTTCGGGCTGGTCCAGCAGGCACCCGGGCGGGGTGACGCCCGGGAGCGGCTCTGGCAGGCGGTGAATCCGTCGTACCACGTCGAGGTGGGGCCGGACGCCGACCCGGAGGCGCGTGCCGCCGAGGCGGCCCTGGTCGAGGCGCACATGGTCCGCGACGCCCAGCGGGTACGGGACTGGTTGCGCCGCGCGCCGGACGAGTCGCCGGAGTGGTACGCGGCGACCTGGTTCAGCGACAGCATGCTGCTCATGACCGCCGAGGAGCTGACCGAGCTGAACCAGGCGATCCAGGCGCTGATGGAGCCGTACCGGCGGCGGACCCGGACCGATCCGCCGGCCGGGGCCCGGCCGGTGGCGACGCAGTACCGGGCGATGCCCGTCGACTGAGGGGGTTGCGCGCGTCAGTTGTGAAGGATTACTTTCGAAGTATGTCCTTCACAACTGACGAGTCGCGCTGGCCGGACGTCTGGCTCGCGGCCACCGCGCGCGGCATCTCCAGTTGCGGGGACTTCCTCGCCGCCGCCACGCTCACGCTCGCCCTCCAGTCCGCCGGCGCCGGCGGACTCGCCGTCTCCGGGCTGCTGCTCGCCGCGACGTTGCCGCTCGTGGTGCTCGCGCCGCTGACCGGCCGGCTCGCCGACCGGGTGGACAGCCGGCTGCTGCTCGTCGCCGCCGGTCTCGCGCAGGCCGCGGTCTGCCTGGCCCTCGCGTACGCGCGGGATCCGGTGCTGGTGATCGCACTCGTGGCGCTGCTCGCGACCGGGCTCGCGGTCACCCAGCCGGCGATCGCCGCGCTGGTGCCGGTGATGGTCCGGCCCGAGGACCTGCCCCGGGCGGGCGCGCTCAACCAGACCGCCGGGACGCTCGGCGCGCTCGCCGGTCCGGCGCTGGCCGGGCTGCTCGTCGGGCAGTTCGGCACCCGGGTGCCGCTGCTCGTCGACGCGTTCAGCTACCTCGCGCTGGTGGCGGCCGGGCTGCTCATCCGTACCCGCAGGGGAGGGCGCCGGACGCCGGCCGCGGTCGCCGCGGCGGTCGCGCCCGCGTGGCGGCTGCGCCGCGACCCGCTGCTGACGGTGATGGTCGGCAGCGTGGCCGCCGTGATTGGCGCGGTCGGCGCGGTGAACGTGATCGAGGTCTTCTTCATCCGGGAGACGCTCGGCAGCAGCACCACCGTGTACGGCCTGGTCACCGGCTCCTGGACGCTCGGCATCGTGCTCGGCGCGTGGCTGTTCGCCCGGGTCGCCCGCCGGCTCGCCGACGACGGCGCGCTGCTCGGGGCCGGGCTGGTGCTGCTCGGCGGCTGCTGCCTGGCGGTGCTCGTCTCGGCCGCGGTGCCCTCGGCCTGGCTGCTCGTGCCCATCTGGCTGGCGGGCGGCGTGGCAAACGGTGGCAACAACGTCTTCGACCAGTTGCTGCTGGCACGGCGGGTGCCCGAGGCGTCCCGGGGCCGGGCGTTCGCGGTCTTCGGAGCGGCGGCGCAGGGGGCGGCGATGGGCGGCTACCTGGTCGGGGGCCTGCTGCTGGAGGTGGCCGGCCCGCGCGTCCTGATCGCCGGCTGCGGCGTGGCCGGCCTGCTGGTCGTGGTGGCGCTGCTCGGGCCGGTCCGCCGCGCGGTACGCGCCGAGCGCGCCGCCGCCCGTACGGCCACGCCTGCCGCCGTCTCCGTGGCGGCGAAGTCCGTCTGACCGCTGGTGTTAAGAAGGGGCCCTTCCTCTACCGGAGGCGTTAACAAGGGGCCCTTCCTTCCCGCCGGGTGCGGAGTTCACCACTCGATCGGATCCCCCGGCGGCGCGGCGGAAGCCACGGCGATACGGTCGGGTCATGGCCGACCGCATCGCCCGCCCCCGGGTGGGGCACATCCAGTTCCTCAACTGCCTGCCCATCTACTGGGGGCTGATGCGGTCCGGCGCGCTGATCGACGTCGACCTGCACAAGGACTCGCCGGACCGGCTGAGCGCCGACCTGGTGGCCGGTGACCTGGACATCGGCCCGATCACGCTGGTGGAGTTCCTCAAGCACGCCGACGACCTGCTGCTCCTGCCCGACCTGGCGGTCGGCAGCGACGGGCCGGTGCTCTCGGTGAACGTGGTGTCCACCCGCCCGCTGGGCGAGCTGGACGGCGCCCGGGTGGCGCTCGGCTCCACCTCGCGTACCGGGGTGCTGCTGGCCCAGCTGCTGCTCGCCGAGCGGCACGGCGTGCGCCCGGAGTACTTCCGCTGCCCGCCGGACCTGACCCAGATGCTGCTGGAGGCCGACGCCGGAGTGCTCATCGGCGACGTGGCGCTGCGCGCGCTCTACGAGGCGCCGGCCAAGGGTCTCGAGGTGACCGACCTGGGGCAGGCGTGGCACGACTGGACCGGCCTGCCGATGGTGTTCGCCGTCTGGGCGGTACGCCGCGAGTTCGCCGCCGCCCACCCGGGCCTGGTCAAGGAGGTGCACGAGGCGTTCCTGCGCTCGCGCGACCTGTGCCTGGCCGAGCTGGACCAGGTGGCGGAGGCGGCGGCCCGCTGGGAGACGTTCGACGCGGCCACGCTCGCCACGTACTTCCGGGCGCTCGACTTCTCGCTGGGCGAGCGGCAGGTGGCCGGGCTGCGCGAGTTCGCCCGCCGGGCGGCCGCGCACGGGGAGGTGCCGGCGCTGCCGGCCGGCGGCCCGGAGTTCTTCCAGGGCTGACCGCGAGGGCTGACCGCGCGGGCCGCGCGAGGGCCGGCCGCGCGGAGTCAGGCCGGGCGTGCCTGGGTCAGGTCGCCGGGCGCAGCAGCGCCTTGGTGATCCGTTCGCAGGCGTCCATGCCGTACTCCCAGCCGCCTTCGACGCCGAACGGGGTGCGCAGCATCACGCCCATCGTCCAGGTGTCGCCGATGGCCAGGCAGTTGACGTGGTACTCCTCTTCCTTGTCCCGGTCGATCCACCCGTTCTTGATGGCGATCTTCTTCTGCTGGGCCGCCGGGAACGCCTTGCGGATGCCGAAGTCGCCGGGAGCGCGTACCTGGCGCATCTCGTTGAGCAGCCACTTGGTCCACTTCGGCCCGGCCGCCCGGCCGTCGTCGATGCAGAGACCGAGGCGCGCGGTGTCCCGAGGGGACAGCTCGGTGCGGCTCCAGCCGCCGTCGGAGGCGACCTCGCTGTCGGTCAGCCTGCAGATCGAGATCAGCCGCTCGATCGAGTCCGAGCCGCCGACGTTCTCGTAGAACTCCTGCGCCCGGGTGTTGTCGCTGTCCCGGATGATCTTCGTGGCGTCGGCCAGCTTCGCGTCGCTCGGCGTCCGGCCTTCCGCGGCGCTCAGGCGCAGGTAGTCGGCCACCACCCAGGACTTGATCAGGGACGCGGTGGTGCTCGTCTCGCCCATGTTCGCCGAGCCGATGATCTTCCCGGTGCGCTTGTCCAGGACGGACCAGGCGTACCAGCCCTTGATCTTGAGGCTGTCCAGGTTCTTCGCCTGGAACGGCAGCGGGGCGATCGACGGTGAGGGGGCGACACGCGGCGCGTTGCGGTCGACGGACTGCTGCGTGGACCGTTCGCTCGTCGGCTCGGGATGCGAGTTCGCGGTGGCCTCCAGCGGGGAGCCGGGGATCACACGCAGGGAGAGGCCGAGCAGGCCGACGAGGGCCGCAGCCAGGGCGCCGAACGCGAGCGGGCGCCGGTAGCTGCCGGGCCGACGCCGGGCACCGGCCATCAGAGCTTCCCGACCGGCTGTTGCGGCACCTTGAGCGCGGCGCCGGGCTGCGGCGCCACGAGCTGGGTGGCGACGGCGGCGCACACCTTCGCACCGTACGGCAGACCGGAGCTGCCCGGGTACCGCATCATCACGGAGAGACTCCACTTGTCGGTGAACGCCAGGCAGCTGACGTGCCAGTTGCCGTCGTAGGCGAGCTGCGTCCAGCCGTTCTTCATGTGCACCGGGCCCTGCGACTTGATCGTCGCCGGCAGGCCGTCGATGATGCCCCACCGGCCGCCGCCGGACCGCGCGCCCTGCTTGCTGACGCTGCCGGCCACCTTGGTCATCTCGCTGAGCAGCCACTTGGTCCACTTGGGGCCGGCGGCGCGGCCGTCGGCGATGCAGTCGCCGAGGCGGGCCGCGTCCCGGGGGGACATCTCGGTGAAGCTCCACCAGCCCTTGTAGTCGGGCACGCTACCGGGCCTGGTGTCGGTCAGGCCGCAGATCTGGATCGCCCGCGCGATGACCGGGTCGGGCCGGCCGCCCGGCTGGGGCTTGTAGGAACCGCCCGCCGCCCGGTACACCGCGTTCGCGCCGTCGTCGTCGCTGTCCCGGATCGCCAGGATCGCCGCCTTCTTGAGCCCGGCGCTCGGCTGCTTGTCGCCGAGCTGGCGAAGGTAGTCCGCGATGATCCAGGCCTTGAGCATCGACTCGGTGGAGCTGGTCTGGTTCATGTTCTTCGCGCCGGTGACAGTGCCGGTCTCGCGGTCCATCAGGGCCCAGGAGAAGAACTCACCCTTGAAGTTCACCGACACCGGGGCGTCGGCGAGCGTCGGGGGCGCCGGCGCGGTCGGTGCCGGCGCCGGGACCTGCTCGCCGCCGCCGAGGCCGCCCGCGCCGTCTCCGCCGGAGAGCTTCGCGTACGCGGCCGGCACCAGCATGACGCCGCCGATGAGGACCGCCACGATGGCGAGCACCAAGGTCACGCGAGGTCGCATGAGTGGTGAGCTCCAGATGTCTGGCCGGGGGGACCGGCGCTTCCGCATGGGTTCGGCCCGGTCGCCACTAGGCCGGGGGACGGTGGCCTGAACGGTGACGATCATGAAGCCGAACGGTTTGCCGGTCGGAAGTCTACTTCCGGACAGCGCGGATGCCAGGTCTCGACACCCGTGACTTTGCCGGGTGGGCGGGATATTGAGCTGCTTTGCCGCTCTTGGGGGATTTCTGCGATTCACAGTGATCGACATCACAGCTACCAGGGCCGATGGCGGCGTGCGCATGTCCGGTGACGCGAGGTGGCCCTCGAAACCTGTTACACCCTCTGGTGTCATTCGTGGCGAGCTGTAACACTGGCTGCATGTATGGCAACGACTTCGCCCCGCCGGAGGACGCTCCGGGCGGCGGCCTGCTCGGCGAGGTGGAGGCGGCGGAGGCGGCGCTGCGCGAGGCGGCGGCGCGCGCCCGGCGCGGAGGTCCGGCCCCGGACGAGGACGTCGAGGCGTACTTCGCCGACGTCATCAACGCGGACCAGAAGATCGAACCCCGCGACTGGATGCCCGAGGCGTACCGCAGGACGCTGATCCGGCAGATCGCCCAGCACGCCCACTCCGAGATCATCGGTATGCAGCCGGAGGGCAACTGGATCAGCCGGGCGCCCTCGCTCAAGCGCAAGGCGATCCTGCTGGCCAAGGTGCAGGACGAGGCCGGTCACGGCCTCTACCTCTACGCGGCCGCCGAGACGCTCGGGATCAGCCGCGACGAGCTGGTGGATCTGCTGCTCGACGGCCGGCAGAAGTACAGCTCGATCTTCAACTACCCGACCCTGACCTGGGCCGACGTGGGTGCGATCGGCTGGCTCGTGGACGGCGCGGCGATCGTCAACCAGGTGCCGCTGTGCCGCTGCTCCTACGGCCCGTACGCCCGGGCGATGATCCGGGTCTGCAAGGAGGAGTCGTTCCACCAGCGGCAGGGCTACGAGATCCTGCACACGCTGGCGCACGGCACCCCGGCGCAGAAGGCGATGGCCCAGGACGCGGTGGACCGCTGGTGGTACCCGTCACTTGCGATGTTCGGCCCGCCGGACGGCGACTCGACGCACAGCGCCCAGTCCATGGCCTGGAAGATCAAGCGTTTCTCCAACGACGAGCTGCGCCAGCGCTTCGTCGACATGTGCGTCGGCCAGGCGGAGGTGCTCGGCCTCACCCTCCCCGACCCGGACCTGCGCTGGAACGACGAGCGGCAGGCGTACGACTACACCCAGCCCGACTACGACGAGCTGATGCGGGTGATCAAGGGCAACGGGCCGTGCAACCGGGAGCGAATGGCGCACCGGCGCAAGGCGCACGCCGACGGCGCGTGGGTACGGGAGGCCGCCGCGGCGTACGCCGCGAAGCGGACGGCAAGAAAGGAACCGGTGGCGGCATGAGCGAACGCACCGAGCGGAGCGAGGGCCGTGAGGGCATGCCCAGCCAGCACGGCATGAACAGCGCGTCCTCTCCCCTGTGGGAGGTCTTCGTGCGGGCCCGCCGTGGCCTGTCGCACACCCACGTCGGCAGCCTGCACGCCCCCGACGCCGAGCTGGCCCTGCGCAACGCCCGGGATCTCTACACCCGCCGCCAGGAGGGCGTCTCCATCTGGGTGGTGCCGGCGAGCGCGATCACCGCGTCCAGCCCGGACGAGAAGGACGCGTTCTTCGACCCGGCCGCCGACAAGGTCTACCGCCACCCGACGTTCTACGAGGTCCCCGAAGGGGCTGCGCACCTATGAGCCTGTTCGACTTCACGCTGGCCGTCGGCGACGACGCGCTCATCGCTGCGCAGCGCCTCGGTGAGTGGACCTCCCGCGCGCCCGAGATGGAGGAGGACATCGCCCTCGCCAACATCGCCCTGGACCAGCTCGGCGCGGCGCGGCTGCTGCTCACGTACGCGGGCGAGCTGGAGGGCGCGGGCCGCGACGAGGACGACCTGGCCTACCTGCGCGACGACCGCGAGTTCCGCAACTGCCTGCTGGTCGAGCTGCCGAACGGCGACTTCGGTGTGACCATGGCGAAGCTGTTCTTCCTGGCCGCGTACCAGTCGCCGCTCTACACGGCGCTGGCCGGCTGCGCTGACGAGCGGCTGGCCGCGGTCGGGGCGAAGGCGCGCAAGGAGTCGGCGTACCACCTGGACCACGCCTCGCTGTGGGTGAAGCGGCTCGGCGACGGCACCGAGGAGTCGCACCGGCGCATGCAGGACGCGGTCGACCAGGTGTGGCCGTACGTCCACGAGCTGTTCGCCCCGGACCCGGCGGCGCCGGTCGACCCGTCCACCCTTCGGGCCGACTTCGACGCCACCGTGTCCGCCGTGCTGGACGAGGCCACGCTGATCCGGCCGGAGACGGGCTGGGCGCCCGGTGGCGGCCGGGACGGCCTGCACACCGAGCACCTCTCCTACCTGCTCGCCGAGATGCAGGTGCTGCACCGCGCCCACCCCGGAGCGAGCTGGTGAGCGCGAGGAGTGCAGCGGAGCGGAGCCCCGCAGTCGCGAACGGAGGGTGGCGCTGGTGACCGACGCCAGGGCGGCCGCGGCGGCGGTGGTGGACCCGGAGATCCGCGTCATCACCATCGACGAGCTGGGCATCCTGCGCGCGGTCGACGAGGAACCGGACACCGGCCGGGTCGTCGTCACCATCACCCCCACCTACACCGGCTGCCCGGCCATGGACGTGATCCGGGAGGACATCCGCCGGGCGCTGGCCGCCGCCGGGCACCCGGACGCCGAGGTCCGCACCGTCTACCACCCGGCGTGGAGCACCGACTGGATCTCCGAGGCCGGCCGGGCCAAGCTCGCCGCCGCCGGCATCGCCCCGCCCGCGCCGCGCGGCGACGACACGGTGGTGCCGCTGACCCTCGCCGTACGCTGTCCGCGCTGCGGGTCGCCGGAGACCACCCAGATCAGCCGCTTCGGCTCCACCGCGTGCAAGGCGCTGTGGCGCTGCCGCTCCTGTTCCGAACCCTTCGACCACCTGAAGGCGCTGTGACTGTCACCATCACCCGGCCGGTGCGCCGCCGGCCGGTCTTCCATCCGCTGCCCGTCGCCGCCGTGGACCGGCTCACCGACGACTCGGTGTCGATCACGTTCGCGGTACCGGAGGAGCTGCGCGAGACCTTCGCGTTCTCCGCCGGGCAGCACCTCACCGTCCGCCGCCCGGCCGACGGCGACGGCGAGGAGGTGCGGCGGTCGTACTCGATCTGCTCCACCCCCGACGAGCTGGCCCGGCACGGCCGGTTGCGGGTCGGGGTGCGTGAGGTTCCGGGTGGGGCGTTCTCCGCGTACGCCTGCGGCGCGCTGCGCGGCGGCGACACCGTCGAGGTGCTGCCGCCGCTGGGCCACTTCACCTCCGCGTTCACCCCGGACCGGGCCCGCCGGTACGGCGCGGTGGTCGCCGGTTCCGGCATCACCCCGGTCCTCGGGCTGGCCGCGACCGCGCTGGCGACCGAGCCGCGCAGCACGTTCACGCTCGTGTACGGCAACCGCACGGCGAACTCGGTGATGTTCGCCGAGGAGCTGGCCGACCTGAAGGACCGCTACCCGACCCGGCTGCACCTGGTGCACGTGCTGTCCCGGGAGATGGGCGAGTCGGCGCTGCTGTCCGGGCGGATCGACGCCGACCGGCTGACCCGGCTGCTCGACACCGTCGTACCCGGTGACGAGATCGAGGAGTGGTTCCTCTGCGGCCCGTACGGCATGGTGGTGGACGCCAAGGCGGTGCTCGCGGGTCGCGGCGTGCCGGACGCGGCGGTGCACACCGAGCTGTTCCACGTCGCCGCTCCGCCCGAGCCGGTGCGGCGCGAGACCGACCGGCCCGGGACCGGCACCGAGGTGACGATCCTGCTGGACGGGCGCTCGTCCAGTTTCACGATGGGCCGGGACGAGCGGGTGCTCGACGCGGCCCTGCGGGTGCGCGGCGAGTTGCCGTACGCCTGCAAGGGCGGGGTGTGCTCGACCTGCCGGGCCAAGGTGACGTCCGGTGAGGTGACGATGGCGCGCAACTACGCGCTGGAGCCCGACGAGGTGGCAGCCGGTTACGTGCTGACCTGCCAGTCCAGCCCGGTCACCGACGAACTCACTGTCGACTACGACGCCTAGCGGCGCCGCCGGTCAGAACACCACGGGCGGTGCCGTGGCGGCGCGGCCACGGGCCCGGCTGACGTGCCCGCGCCACCCGCCGACCAGCGCGAGCAGGGTCCATCCCGCCGCGCCGAGCACGAGCATGCCCCGCTTACCGGCCGGGTCCACGTCCCGCGCGTCGGCCAGTTCCACCTCGCCCCGCGGGTCGACGAGCACTGTCAGTCGCTGGCCGACCCGATAGCCGGGGGAACTGCCCCGGTAGACCAGTGGCTCGTCGAGCCGGCCGGTGTCGCCCTGGAGGACGAACTCGTGCCGCTTGCCGACGGTCTGCACGTCGGTGATGGTCACCTGCTGGGCGACGCCACGCTCCCGAAGCACCGACTCCGGGGCGAGCTGCACGGTGCCCACCAGCACGAACAGCGCAGGCAGCACCGACAGGAGGGTCAGCCACCAGCCCCGGTGCAGCAGGCGCAGGCCGACCGCGAAGGCGAGGCACCCGACCAGGGCGACGGAGATCGGCACCGCGATCGGCAGTCCCACGGTGAGGTGGGCGACCACCGCGCTGACCGCGATCACGGCGAGGCCGAGGCCGACGAGCACGGCGGTCATGGTGAGGGACCAGAGGGCGGAGCGGGCGCCGGCCACGCGTACGGGGGTGGGCGGCGGCGATACGACTGGCACGCCGAGAGCGTAGGCGGGCGGCGCCAGCGCTCCGCTTCCCGCAGTGGCGTTGCGGGTCGACCGCCGTCCGTGACGCGTAGAACGTTACGTCCTACACTTGCCTCATGGAGCAGATCGCCGTCCGGGAGCTGAATCAGCACACCAGCCGGGTGCTGGCGCGGGTGCGCGCCGGTGAGACGGTCGAGGTGACCGATCGGGGTGAGCCGATCGCCCGCCTCGTCCCGGTGCTGGCCGGTGACGCGCTTCTCGGCCGGTTGGTGGCCGAGGGCCGGGCCACGGCCCCGACCACGACCGGCCCGGTCCCGATGCCGCCGGTGCTCGGGGATCCCACGGTGGACGCGGCGGCCGCGCTGGTCGAGGCGCGCGACGAGGAGCGCTGGTGATCTACCTCGACTCGGCGGCGGTCATCAAGATGCTGCGGCGGGAGGCGGAGACGGCGGATCTGCTCGGCTGGCTGAACGAGCGCGCCGGCACCGCCTTGGTGTCGTCGGCCCTGGTCGAGGTGGAGGTGCCACGGGCGTTGCGTCGCGCCGCTCCACAGGCGCTGGTGGGTGTGCCCTCGGTGCTGGGACGTCTCTACCGGGTCGAGATCGACGCCACGGTCCGGGCGACAGCGGGCGCGTATCCGGAGCCGATGCTGCGCAGCCTGGACGCCGTTCACCTCGCCACCGCCGAGATCCTGGCCCGGCAGGCGGCGGCCGAGTTCGTCGCGTTCGTCACGTACGACAAGCGGCTGCTGGAGGCGGCCAAGGCGATCGGGCTGCCAGTGGCCAGTCCGGGCATGCCCTGACCGGGTGGGTCTCTCGTCACCGGGTGAGGAGTGGCGTTTCCCGCCGTCGGGCCCGCGACGTACGCTCGGGGATGTGACGGCGAACCGGGAGATCGACGACATCCTGCAACGCGGCGCGGACGGCGGGCGGATCACGCCCGAGGAGGCGCTGCTGCTCTACACCGACGCGCCCTTCCACGCGCTGGGCGAGGCGGCCGACGCGGTACGGCGGCGCCGCTACCCGGACAACATCGTCACGTACCTGATCGACCGCAACATCAACTACACGAACGTCTGCGTGACGGCGTGCAAGTTCTGCGCGTTCTACCGGGCACCCAAGCACAAGGAGGGGTGGACCCACCCGACCGAGGAGATCCTGCGCCGCTGCGGCGAGGCGGTCGAGCTGGGCGCCACCCAGGTCATGCTCCAGGGCGGGCACCACCCGGACTACGGCGTCGAGTACTACGAGGAGTTGTTCTCCTCGGTCAAGAAGGCGTACCCGCAGCTCGCCATCCACTCGATCGGCCCGAGCGAGATCCTGCACATGGCGAAGGTCTCCGGCGTGAGCCTGGACGAGGCCATCGCCCGGATCAAGACCGCCGGCCTGGACTCGATCGCCGGCGCCGGCGCCGAGATGCTGCCGGACCGGCCGCGTAAGGCGATCGCGCCGCTGAAGGAGTCCGGCGCGCGCTGGCTGGAGGTCATGGAGCTGGCGCACCGGCAGGGCCTGGAGTCGACGGCCACCATGATGATGGGCACCGGCGAGACGAACGCCGAGCGCATCGAGCACCTGCGGATGATCCGCGACGTGCAGGACCGTACCGGTGGTTTCCGGGCCTTCATCCCGTGGACGTACCAGCCGGAGAACAACCACCTGAAAGGCCGCACCCAGGCGACCACGCTGGAATATCTGCGCCTGGTCGCGGTGGCCCGCCTGTTCTTCGAGACGGTGCCGCACCTCCAGGCGTCCTGGCTGACCACCGGCAAGGACGTCGGGCAGCTCGCGTTGCACATGGGCGTGGACGACCTCGGCTCGATCATGCTGGAGGAGAACGTCATCTCCTCGGCCGGCGCCCGGCACCGGTCCAACCTGCACGAGCTGATCGGCATGATCCGGTCGGCCGACCGGATCCCGGCCCAGCGGGACACGCTCTACAACCGGCTCGCGGTGCACCACACGCCCGCCGACGACCCGAGCGACGACCGCGTCGTCTCGCACTTCTCGTCGATCGCCCTGCCCGGCGGCGGTGCCGGGAAGTCGCTGCCGCTGGTCGAGGTCAACTGACCCGGTCCCGCCGTTCCGCCGTTCGGCCGGTCGGTGTCCGTCGTGCGGCCGGAGCTCCGCCCGTTTCCGGTGAAGCTTCGGCCGGGGGTCTTCACCTGCGTGATCACCGGCGGCTAGCCTGCCCGCGCGACACCACCGATCCGGGCCGCGAGCAGGCAGGTAACAGGTCGGCGGCGACCCGGGTGAGCACGGCCCGGTGAGCCGACGACGCCATTACGCTGGCGGCGTCCGTCGGACCGTCGTCCTCCATCGGCCCATGAGGGCCGTTCACATAACGCACCGCGGCAGGGGCGGGATGGGTGACCATCCCGCCCCTGCTGTCTGCCGGGATCGATGGAATTCCCGCCGTCGGACGGTGGCGTGACGACGCGTCGCTCCGGTACCGTCCGTTCGTTCGGTACGTGATCACGTGTCCCTACCCCCGGGGGAACAATGACCTTCCGCTACCGGTCCACGCTGGCCCGCGCCGGCGTCGTGGCCCTGCTCTCCACCGCCGGTCTCGGCGCCGCCGCCGGCCCGGCACAGGCCGCCGACAAGGCCGACCTCCAGCTCATCCCGCTCAGCTACCAGCTCGCCAAGGGCGTCAGCGAGGCGAAGGCCAAGCCGTTCAAGTTCCAGGTGAACAACACCCTGGGGACCGTCGACGCGAAGGACGTCCGGGTCACCGTCGAGACGAAGGGCCTCAAGAACGCCAAGGTCGGCGTGCTGGTCCCGGCCGGCTGCGACATCCGTGGCACCACCTTCTCCTGCCTGCTCGGTGACCTGCCCGCCGGCACCACTGAGGACTTCGGTCTCCCGCTGTTCTCCACCGGCGGCAAGGGCGCGGCCGGCACGCTCACGGTCTCGATCAGCGCGGCGAACGGCGCCGGAGTGCTGGACACCATCGACCACGACATCACCGTCACCGAGCCGGGCTACGACCTCACGACCTGGGTGCAGGACGTGTACGCCGACGTGCGCGTGGACGGCGACGACGCCGACGAGTCCGGCCTGCGCCCGGTCCGGCCGGGCGGGACCGCGCCGCTGGACTGGGCCGTGTTCAACGACGGCAGCAAGCGCGCCACCGGCATCAAGTACGGGATCGCGCTGCCGGCCGGTGTCACCTTCGCGAAGCTGCCCGACGGCTGCGTCGAGCAGAACCTGGGTGGTTTCCTCAACGCGTACTGCGAGGACCTGGGCGCGGTGCTCAAGCCCGGCCAGTACTACACCGCCGACGTCCGGGTGACTGTCGGCGCGGACGTGACCGAGAAGCTGCTCCGGCCCGGCATCCTCTGGGCCGCGGGCCTGGACGCCGCCTCCGGTGCGCCCGAGGAGGAGCCGCGGGCCGCCAGCTCGGCGCAGCGGCGCGCGTTCGCCGAGACCGACGACGGTGACAACAGCGCGGTGTTCGACGTCTTCGTCGACCAGAGCCCGCAGTCGACCCCGAGCCCGACGCCGACCACCCAGCCGACCTCGACGCCGACCGCCCAGCCGACGCCGACCGGCGACGCGACGGCGGTGCCGACCCCGACCGCCGGTGGTGGCGCGGGTGGCGGTAGCGGCGACGGTGGCCTGCCGGTGACCGGTATGCAGGTCGGCCTGATCGGCGGCGTCGGCGCGGCCGTGCTCGCCGCCGGCGCGGCGCTGATGATGCTGTCCCGCCGCCGCAAGGTGGTCCTTGTCGCTCCGGGCGAGGAGCGCACCGGCGACTGACCGGGGAACCGATACGCGACCAGGGCGGGGTGGGTGACCACCCCGCCCTGTCGCGTACCCGGAGGGAGGCGGGGGCGACGCGGCTGGCAGAGTGGAGGGGTGAGCCGTACCCCGCAGGGCCAGCGCGCCAGCCTGGACAAGCAGCCGCACGAGGTCGCCGCGATGTTCGACGGTGTCGCGGCCCGCTACGACCTGACGAACACCGTCCTGTCGTTCGGCCAGGACCGGTCGTGGCGGCGGGCCACCCGGGCGGCGCTCGGGCTGCGGCCGGGCGAGCGGGTGCTGGACGTGGGTGCCGGCACCGGTGTGTCGACCGAGGAACTGGCCCACTCCGGGGCGTACGCGGTGGGTGCGGACCTGTCGCTGGGCATGCTGCACGCCGGAAAGCGCACCCGTCCGTCGGTGCCGCTGCTGGCCGGGGACGCGCTTCGGCTGCCGTTCGCCGACGCCAGCTTCGACGCGGTGACCATCTCCTTCGCGCTGCGCAACGTCAACGACACCGACGCGGCGCTGGCCGAGCTGGCCCGGGTGACCCGGCCGGGCGGGCGGCTCGTGGTCTGCGAGTTCAGCACTCCGGTGAACCCGGCGTTCCGCACCGTCTACCTGTCGTACCTGATGCGTTCGTTGCCGGCGGTGGCCCGCGCGGTGTCGAGCAACCCGGACGCCTACGTCTACCTGGCGGAGTCGATCCGGGCCTGGCCGGACCAGGCGGCGCTGGCCGCGCGGATCGGCGCGGCCGGCTGGGGCCGGGTGGCGTGGCGCAACCTGACCGGCGGCGTCGTGGCGCTGCACCGGGCAGTCCGAAACTGACCGCCCGGCCAGCGAACGCTGGTCATTTCGTGAATATCCGGTTTTGGTCTACTTTGTCCCGTAGGCTCGCCCCCATGACGGGACCAGACCAGGCCGCCACCGACGACGACGCCGCCGAGCTGATCGCGCAGCTCCGCGAGCTGGCCGGCGCGGATCCCGCCGATGTCCGGCAGGTCGTCGCCGAGGTGCTGGCCGCGCTGGACCGGGCCGCCGGTGGCGCGTTGCGCGACCACCTGCCCGAGGCCATCCGCCTCGACGCCGGGCTCGGACCGGCCGCGCAGGCGCGCCCCTGACCGGTCTCGACGCTCTTACCGGCGCGTTTCCGCGAAGTTAGGCCCCCCTCAGCGCGTACTGGTGTAACGCCGGTCATAGACTCCAACCGGATCGGCTTGTGAAGCATTTCACGAGCATGCGGGAGGAGGCGCGGATGACCGCGGTGGAGAACGACGCCGACGTCATCGTCGTGGGCGCCGGTCCCGGAGGATCGGCCACGGCGTACCACCTGGCGCGGCACGGCGTACGCGTGCTGCTGCTGGAGAAGACGGAGTTTCCCCGGGAGAAGGTCTGCGGTGACGGGCTCACGCCCCGCGCCGTACGGCAGCTGATCCGGATGGGCGTGGACACCTCGCCCGAGGCGGGCTGGCTGCACAACAAGGGCCTGCGGGTGATCGGCGGCGGCATACGCCTGGAACTGGACTGGCCCGACCTGGCCAGCTTCCCCAACTACGGCCTGGTGCGCACCCGGCTCGACTTCGACGACCTGCTCGCCCAGCGTGCGGTCGCCGCCGGGGCGAAGCTGCAGACCAGCGTCAACGTCCTCGGGCCGGTGCTCGGCGCCGACGACCGGGTGATCGGCGTGCAGGCCGAGGTCGGCCCGGACAAGGAACCCGCCACGTTCCACGCGCCGCTCGTGGTCGCCGCCGACGGCGTCTCCGGCCGCTTCCCGCTCGCACTCGGGCTCGCCAAGCGGGAGGACCGCCCGATCGGCGTGGCCGTCCGCCGCTACTACCGCTCGCCCGCCAAGCACGACGACGACTACCTGGAGTCCTGGCTGGAGCTGCGGGCCAAGGGCAGCGACGCACTGCTGCCCGGCTACGGCTGGATCTTCGGCCTCGGCGACGGCCGGGTGAACGTCGGCCTGGGCGTGCTGAACTCCTCCTCGGCGTTCGGCAAGACGAACTACCGCAAGCTGCTCACCGACTGGCTCGCGAACACCCCCGAGGACTGGGGGATGACCGACGAGTCCAACGCGGAGGGTCCGATCCTCGGCGCCGCGCTGCCGATGGGCTTCAACCGCGTGCCGCACTACACCCGCGGCGTGCTGCTCGTCGGTGACTCCGGCGGCATGGTCAACCCGTTCAACGGCGAGGGCATCGCGTACGCGATGGAGTCGGGCGAGATGGCCGCGGAGGTCGTGGTGCAGGCGCTCGCCCGCCCGGCCGGCGCGGAGCGGGAGCGGGCGCTGATGGCGTACCCGCAGGAGCTGAAGGCCCGCTTCGGCGGCTACTACCGCCTCGGCGGCGTCTTCGTGAAGCTCATCGGGCGCCCCGAGATCATGCGGATGGCGACCAAGCACGGCATGCCGCACCCGATGCTCATGCGTTTCGTGCTCAAGCTGCTGGCCAACCTGACCGACCCGCGCGGCGGGGACGCGATGGACCGGGTCATCAACGCGATGACGAAGGTGGCTCCGGCCGTGTAGAAGACGACCGGCCCGAGGCGGAACGTCCACGGGCCGGACAGAGATCGACCCCCGCCGACCGAGGTCGTGAGGGACGTGAATAGTGTGATTTTGGCCAACCACCGAGGTCAGGGAAGGACGAGCAGGGGACAACGATGACGCTCTCTCCTTACGCACCCATCATCGGGCTGTTCGCCCTCGCTGCGGCGTTCGCGCTGTTCTCCGTGGCCGCTGCCCGACTCGCCGGCCCGCGGCGTCTGAACAAGGCCAAGCTCGAGGCGTACGAGTGTGGCATCGAGCCGAGCCCGCAGCCGGTCGGCGGCGGCCGGTTCCCGATCAAGTTCTACCTGACGGCGATGCTCTTCATCGTCTTCGACATCGAGATCATCTTCCTCTACCCCTGGGCGGTCTCCTTCGACGCCCTGCCGATCTTCGGCTTCGTGGAGATGGTCCTGTTCATCGTCGCGGTCTTCGTCGCGTACGCCTATGTCTGGCGTCGCGGCGGCCTGGACTGGGACTGAGGAGGTAGCAGATGGGCATCGAGGAGAAGCTCCCCTCCGGCGTCCTGCTCACCAGCGTCGAGAAGCTGGTCAACTGGACGCGGAAGACCTCGGTCTGGGGCGCCACGTTCGGTCTGGCCTGCTGCGCCATCGAGATGATGGCGGCAGGCGGTCCGCACTACGACATGGGCCGCTGGGGCATGGAGGTCTTCCGCGCCTCGCCCCGCCAGGCGGACCTGATGATCGTGGCCGGCCGGGTGAGCCAGAAGATGGCCCCGGTCCTGCGCCAGATCTACGACCAGATGGCCGAGCCCCGCTGGGTCATCTCGATGGGCGTCTGCGCCAGCAGCGGCGGCATGTTCAACAACTACGCCATCGTGCAGGGCGTCGACCACGTCGTACCGGTCGACATGTACCTCCCCGGCTGCCCGCCCCGGCCGGAGATGCTCATCGACGCGGTGCTCAAGCTGCGCGAGAAGATCATGCACGAGCCGCTGGGCCCGAACGGCCGCAAGATGCTGGAGGCCCGCCAGGCGCGCGGCGACGTGCCGGTGGTGCCGTACGGCTCGATGCCCTCGTCGTACCGCAGCGACAAGGCCCGGCGTGCCGAGTGGACGAAGGCGGTCCGCGAGGGGCGTGAGGAGCAGCTGCGGATCGAGAACTGGATGAAGGCGCAGAACCACCTTCAGGCGTCGCATAGGGGCCCGAAATGAGCAACGACAAGAACAACGACGGCGGGGTGCCGGTACCCACCACCCCGGTCGGTGCCAGCTCCACCGCCCCGGCGGAGTACCCGCCGGCCAGCCCGGCCGGCCGGGGCATGTTCGGCAACCAGGGCACCGGCGACGTCTCCGGCTACGGCGGCCTGGTCCGCCCGCGCAAGCCCATCGAGGAGGCGGCCCGGCCGTACGGGAGCTACTTCGACGAGGTGCGGGACGCGCTGGAGGAGGCGTACCCGGACTTCGGCGACGCGATCGAGAAGGTCGTGGTCGACCGGGGCGAGCTGACCCTGCACGTCCGCCCGGAGCGGATCGCCGAGGTCTGCCAGGTGATGCGCGACGACCTCGCGCTGCGCTTCGAGCTGCTCTCGTCGGTGTCCGGTGTGGACTACCTGGGCGCGCAGGAGCGCCGCCTGCACGTGGTCTACCACCTGACCTCGATGACCTACCGCCGCAGCGTCCGGCTGGAGGTGGCGGTCTCCGTCGAGGAGCCGCACGTCCCGAGCGTCACCGCCGTCTACCCGACCGCCGACTGGCAGGAACGGGAGACGTACGACATGTTCGGCGTCGTCTTCGACGGCCACCCCGCCCTGACCCGGATCCTCATGCCGGACGACTGGGAGGGGCACCCGCAGCGCAAGGACTACCCGCTGGGCGGCGTCCCCGTCGAGTACAAGGGTGCGGAGATCCCCCCGCCGGACCGTAGGAGGTCGTACCAATGACCACGTCGAACTACGCGACCGAGCGCGAGACGACCGAGGGCAAGGTCTTCACCGTCACCGGCGGGGACTGGGACGAGGTCGTCTCCGGCACGGACCCGATCAACGACGAGCGGATCGTCGTCAACATGGGTCCGCAGCACCCGTCCACCCACGGCGTGCTCCGGCTGGTCCTGGAGCTGGAGGGCGAGACGGTCCGCGAGGCCCGCTCGGTCATCGGCTACCTGCACACCGGCATCGAGAAGAACCTGGAGTACCGCAACTGGGTCCAGGGTTCGACGTTCGTGACCCGGATGGACTACCTCTCGCCGCTGTTCAACGAGACGGCGTACGCGCTCGCGGTGGAGAAGCTGCTCGGCATCACCGACGACATCACCGAGCGGGCCACCACCATCCGTGTGCTGATGATGGAGCTCAACCGGGTCTCGTCGCACCTTGTCTGGCTGGCGACCACCGCCATGGAGCTGGGCGCGATCAACATGATGCTGTACGGCTTCCGCGAGCGGGAGTACGTCCTCGACATCTTCGAGACCATCACCGGTCTGCGGATGAACCACGCGTACGTGCGGCCGGGCGGTGTGGCGCAGGACGTGCCGGACGACGCGATCCGCAAGATCCGCGACTTCCTCCAGCTCATGCCGAAGCGGCTCAAGGAGTACGAGAACCTGCTGTCCGGCCAGCCGATCTGGCTGGAGCGTACGCAGCACGTCGCGGTGCTCGACGTGACCGCCTGCATGGCGCTCGGCGTCACCGGCCCGGTGCTGCGGTCCGCGGGCCTCGCCTGGGACCTGCGCAAGACCATGCCGTACTGCGGATACGAGACGTACGAGTTCGACGTGCCGACCCACACCGACGGTGACGTGTGGGGCCGCTACCTGGTCCGGGTGGCGGAGATCCGCGAGTCGCTGAAGCTGATCGAGCAGGCGCTGGACCGTCTGAAGCCCGGCCCGGTGATGGTGTCCGACAAGAAGATCGCCTGGCCGGCGCAGCTCGCCATCGGCGTGGACGGCATGGGCAACTCGCTGGAGCACGTCGCCAAGATCATGGGTCAGTCGATGGAGTCGCTGATCCACCACTTCAAGCTCGTCACCGAGGGCTTCCGGGTTCCGCCGGGCCAGGTGTACGTCGGCATCGAGTCGCCCCGTGGCGAGCTGGGCGTGCACGCGGTGTCCGACGGCGGCACCCGGCCCTACCGGGTGCACTACCGGGAGCCGAGCTTCGTCAACCTCCAGGCCCTCCCGGCGATGGCCGAGGGCGGCCTGATCGCCGACGTGATCGCCGGCGGCGCCTCGCTGGACCCCGTGATGGGTGGTTGTGACCGATGAGCTTTTCCGAAACGACTCGCACCCGGGCGCGGGAGATCATCGCCCGGTACCCGGCGGACCGGTCCCGCTCGGCGCTGCTGCCGCTGCTGCACCTGGTCCAGTCCGAGGAGGGCTACGTCTCCCCGGCCGGTGTCGAGTTCTGCGCCGAGGTGCTCGGGCTCAACAAGGCCCAGGTCGGCGCCGTCGCCACCTTCTACACCATGTACAAGCGCAAGCCCACCGGTGACTACCTGGTGAGCGTCTGCACCAACACCATGTGCGACGTGCTCGGCGGGCAGAAGGTCTACGACACCCTGGCCGAGCACCTCGGCGTCGGGCACGAGGAGACCACCGCCGACGGGAAGATCACCCTGGAGCACGCCGAGTGCCTGGCGGCGTGCGACTACGGCCCGGTGATGACAGTCAACTACGACTTCTTCGACAACGTGGAGCCGCAGGCCGCGCTCGACGTGGTCGAGGAGCTGCGCGCCGGCGGCCGGCCGATGCCGACCCGTGGCGCGCGGCTGTGCACGCTCAAGGAGATGGCGGTCCAGCTCGCCGGTTTCGCCGACGAGCGCGACGGCGCGGTGGCCGACGGCGGGCCGGGCGAGCCGAGCCTGCGCGGCCTGCGCCTGGCCGAGCAGCACGGCGTCTCGGTACCGGGCTTCGACCCGAAGACCCCGATCCGCAGCAAGGCCGAGGCCGACCGGGCCGCCGCCGAGGCGAAGGCGAAGGCCGAGGCCGCCAAGCCGGCCCCCGCGCCCGAGCCGGCCGAGCCGGAGGCGGCCACCGGCAGCACCGCGCCGGACGTGAAGGCGCCGGACGACAAGTCGCCGCAGGTGCGTACCGCCGAGACCCGGCAGCCGGACGCGAGCACCCCGGTGCCGGACGCGCCCGGCACCAAGGTCCCGGTGGACGGCCCGGCCCCGGCACCGCGCGACGCGCGGGCGGCGGAGGCGGCCGGCGTGGCGGCGAACCCGCCGGCCGGCGACGGCAAGCCCGCCGGCGACGCGGCCGGCGCGCAGGAGCGCAACCTCAAGGAAGCGGAATCCGGTACGGGCGCGGACGGCGCCGACCCGGCGGACGCGAGCGGAACGGGGGTCCGGAAGTGACCACTCCTCGGCCGGAGACGCTGGCCAAGCTCACGCCGGTGCTCACCAAGCGCTGGCTCTCGCCGGACGCGTGGCGGCTCGGCACCTACGAGAAGCTGGACGGCTACGCCGCCCTGCGCAAGGCGCTCAAGGCGCACCCGGACGACCTGATCCAGCTGATCAAGGACTCCGGACTGCGCGGGCGAGGCGGCGCGGGCTTCCCGACCGGTCTCAAGTGGGGGTTCATCCCGCAGGGCGACGGCAAGCCGCACTACCTGGTGGTGAACGCCGACGAGGGCGAGCCGGGCACCTGCAAGGACCTGCCGCTGATGACCCACGACCCGCACTCGCTCGTCGAGGGCGTCATCATCGCCTCGTACGCGATCCGGGCCAACCGGGCGTACATCTACATCCGCGGTGAGGCGGTGCACGCCGCCCGGCGGCTGCGCAGCGCCGTCGACGAGGCGTACGCCAAGGGTTATCTCGGCCGGAACGTCCTCGGCTCGGGCTTCGACCTGGACCTGGTGGTGCACTCCGGCGCCGGGGCGTACATCTGCGGTGAGGAGACCGCGCTGCTGGACTCGCTGGAGGGCTTCCGCGGCCAGCCCCGGCTGCGCCCGCCGTTCCCGGCGACCCACGGCCTGTACGCCAGCCCGACCGTGGTCAACAACGTCGGCACCATCGCCAGCGTGCCGTACATCGTGCTCGGTGGCGCGGACTGGTGGAAGACGATGGGCACGGAGAAGTCGTCCGGCCCGATGATCTACTCGCTGTCCGGCCGGATCGCCGACCCGGGCCAGTACGAGTGCTCGATGGGCATCACGCTGCGCGAGCTGATCGAGCTGGCCGGCGGCATGAAGCCCGGGCACAACCTGAAGTTCTGGACCCCGGGTGGCTCGTCGACGCCGCTGCTGACCGCCGAGCACCTGGACGTGCCGCTGGACTTCGAGGGGGTGGCGGCGGCCGGCTCGATCCTGGGCACCACCGCCACGCAGATCTTCTCCGACCAGGACTGCCCGGTGTACGCGACCTACCGGTGGCTGGAGTTCTACCACCACGAGTCGTGCGGCAAGTGCACCCCGTGCCGGGAGGGCAACTACTGGATGGTCCGGGTCTACCGGCGCATCCTGGCCGGCCAGGGCACCCACGAGGACCTGGACACCCTGCTCGACACCTGCGACAACATCCTCGGCCGCTCGTTCTGCGGTCTCGGTGACGGCGCGACCAGCTCGGTGACCTCGTCGCTGAAGTACTTCAAGCAGGACTACCTCGACTACATCGAGGGACGTACCGCTCCGAAGCTCTCCGACAAGTCTCTGGTTGGAGCTCACTGATGACCGACGTAGCCAAGCAGACCGAGACCGTCACGCTGACCATCGACGGCGTCGAGGTCACCGCGCCCAAGGGCGCGCTGCTGATCCGCGTCGCCGAGCAGCTCGGCACCGAGATCCCGCGCTTCTGCGACCACCCGCTGCTGGCCCCGGCCGGCGCCTGCCGGCAGTGCCTGGTGGAGGTGGAGGGCCAGCGCAAGCCGGTCGCCTCCTGCACCCAGACCGTCGCCGACGGCATGGTGGTGCGGACGCAGCTCACCTCCCCGGTCGCCAAGAAGGCCCAGGAGGGTGTGATGGAGCTGCTGCTCCTCAACCACCCCCTGGACTGCCCGATGTGCGACAAGGGCGGCGAGTGCCCGCTGCAGAACCAGGCGATGTCCACCGGCCGGACGGACTCGCGGTTCCACGAGCACAAGCGGGAGTACCCGAAGCCGCTGCCGATCAGCACCCAGGTGCTGCTCGACCGCGAGCGCTGCGTGCTCTGCCAGCGGTGCACCCGGTTCTCCGAGGAGATCGCCGGCGACAAGTTCATCGACCTGATGGGACGCTCCTCGCACGAGGAGATCAACATCTACCGGGACGACGCGTACGGCGAGGAGGGCGACGAGGGGGACGTCCCGTTCAACTCGTACTTCTCCGGCAACACCGTGCAGATCTGCCCGGTGGGCGCGCTGACCGGCACCCAGTACCGGTTCCGGGCCCGCCCGTTCGACCTGGTCTCCACGCCCAGCGTCTGCGAGCACTGCTCGGCCGGCTGCGCGCAGCGCACCGACTGGCGGCGCGGCAAGGTGCTGCGCCGGCTGGCCGGCGACGACCCGGCGGTGAACGAGGAGTGGAACTGCGACAAGGGCCGCTGGGGCTTCCAGTACACCCGCGCGTTCGACCGGATCAGCACGCCGATGGTGCGCGACGAGAAGACCGGTGAGCTGCGCGAGGCGTCCTGGAGCGAGGCGCTGACCCGGGCCGCCGAGGGGCTGCGCGCGGCCCGCGACGGCGCGACCGGCACGGCGGTGCTGACCGGCGGCCGGCTGACGGTCGAGGACGCCTACGCGTACGCGAAGTTCGCCCGGATCGCGCTGCACACGAACGACATCGACTTCCGGTCCCGCCCGGTCTCCCGCGAGGAGGCCGACTTCCTGGCCAGCAGCGTCGCCGGGGTCACCGACGTGACCTACACGGACGTGGAGAACGCGCCCGCCGTGGTGCTCGTCGGCCTGGAGCCGGAGGAGGAGTGCCCGATCCTCTTCCTGCGGCTGCGCAAGGCGTACCTGAAGAAGAAGCTCACCGTGTACGCGCTCGCGCCGTTCGCCACGCGCGGCCTGGAGAAGCTCGGGGCCAAGCTGGCCCGGGTGGTGCCCGGCGAGGAGGCCGGCGTGCTGGCCGAGCACGCCACGGTGGCCGAGGCGCTGGGTCAGCCCGGCGCGATCCTGATCGTCGGCGAGCGCCTGGCCGAGGTGCCGGGCGGCCTGTCGGCGGCGGCGGACGTCGCCCGGCGTACCGGTGCCCGGCTGGTCTGGGTGCCGCGGCGCGCGGGTGACCGCGGTGCTGTCGACGCGGGCTGCCTGCCCAACCTGCTCCCCGGCGGCCGGGTCGTCACCGAGCCGGCCGCGCGCGCGGAGCTGGGCGAGGCGTGGGACATCCCGGCCGGGGTGATCCCCAGCCAGGCCGGCCGCGACACCGACGGCATCCTCACCGCCGCCGCGAACGGACAGATCGGCGCCCTGGTGGTGGCCGGCGTCGACCCGGCCGACCTGGCCGACCCGCGCCTGGCCGAGTCCGCACTGGACGCGGTGCCGTTCCTGGTCAGCCTGGAACTGCGGATGAGCGCGGTGTCCCGCCGCGCCGACGTGGTCCTGCCGGTCGCGCCGGTGGTCGAGAAGGCCGGCAGCTTCCTGGACTGGGAGGGCCGGCTGCGCACGTTCGAGAAGGTGCTGGACACCGGCGCGATGACCGACGCCCGCATCCTCGACGCGATCGCCGCGCAGCTCGACGTGCGGCTCGGCACCGGTGACGTGCCGAGCATCCGGCGCGAGCTGGGCGCGCTGCCGCGCACCCGGGGCGAGCGGCCGTCGGCGCCCTCGGTCGAGCCGGCCGCCGTGCGGCAGCCCGGACCGGGCGAGGCGGTCCTCGCCACCTGGCACCAGCTGATCGACCTGGGCAGCCTCACCGACGGCGACGAGCACCTCGCCGGCACCGCCCGCCCGCCGGTGGTCCGGCTCGGCAAGGGCACCGCCGAGGCGCTGGGTGTGGCCGACGGCGACCCGGTCACGGTGGGCACCGACCGCGGCGCGATCACGCTGCCGGCGGCGATCACCGAGATGCCCGACGGCGTCGTCTGGCTGCCGACCAACTCACCCGGCTCCACCGTGCGGCGCGGCCTCGGCGCGACGTCCGGCGACGTGGTGAGCGTCTCCGCAGTCGGGAACGAAAGGTGGGTGCAGTGAACCCCGTCATCCTCGCGGCGCAGGACCCGACGCTTGCCGACTTCGGCAAGGACCCGTGGTGGCTGGTCCTCGGCAAGATCCTGTTCGCGTTCGTCGTCGCCGTGGCGGCCACGCTGCTCGGCGTCTGGTTCGAGCGCCGGGTCGTGGGCCGCATGGCGGTGCGGCCCGGCCCCAACCAGGCCGGTCCGTTCGGTCTGCTCCAGACGCTCGCCGACGGCGTGAAGCTGGCCTTCAAGGAGGACATCCTCCCGCGCAAGGCCGACAAGGTCGTCTACTTCTTCGCCCCGGTGATCTCGGTGGTCTGCGCGGTCACCGCGCTGTCGGTGATCCCGTTCGGGCCGATGGTGAGCATCTTCGGGCACCGGACGCCGCTGCAGGTCACCGACGTGTCGGTGGCGGTGCTGGTGGTGCTGGCCTTCTCCTCGCTCGCCGTGTACGGCATCGTGCTCGGCGGCTGGGCCAGCGGCTCCACCTACCCGCTGCTCGGCGGCCTCCGCTCGGCGGCCCAGCTGGTCTCGTACGAGGTCACCATGGGCCTGAGCGTGGTCGCGGTGTTCATGACCGCGGGCACCATGTCGACGAGCGGGATCGTCGCCGCGCAGGGTGACGGCACCCGGCTGAGCATCGGCGGCTTCGACCTCGCCGCGCCCGGCTGGTACGCGATCCTGCTGCTGCCCAGCTTCATCATGTTCTTCATCGCCATCGTCGGTGAGACGAACCGGGCGCCGTTCGACCTGCCCGAGGCGGAGTCGGAGCTGGTGGCCGGTTTCCAGACCGAGTACAGCTCGCTGAAGTTCGCGCTGTTCATGCTCAGCGAGTACGTCGCGATGGTGACCATGTCGGCGTTCACCGTGACGCTGTTCCTCGGCGGCTGGCACGCGCCGTGGCCGATCACGATCTGGTCGGGCGCCAACGAGGGCTGGTGGCCGATGCTGTGGTTCTTCGGCAAGGTCATCATGCTGGTGTTCGTCTTCGTCTGGCTGCGCGGCACGCTGCCCCGGCTCCGGTACGACCAGTTCATGCGGTTCGGCTGGAAGGTGCTGCTGCCGCTGAACCTGGTCTGGATCATGGTGCTTGCCGGGCTGCGCTCGATCGAGGACTGGCAGACCCGGGACCGGCTGCTCGTCACCGCCGTCGGCGCGGGCGTGCTGCTGCTGGCCACGCTCTTCTGGCCGTCGCGGAAGAAGGAGCCGAAGCCGTCGCTCCAGGAGCAGGCGGACACCCGGCCGTACGGCAGCTTCCCGCTGCCGCCGATGGATCTTCAGGTTCCGCCGAGCCCGCGTACGAAGCGCGTGCTCGCCGAGCGGGAGCCGGCCAACGTGGTCGCCGGCCCGGACTCCAGGGAGGTGTGACGTGGGCGCGATCACCGGAACGTTCAAGGGCTTCGGTGTCACCTTCTCGCACATGTTCAAGAAGGTCGTCACCACCGACTACCCGTTCAAGCCGCCGGTCTCGGCGCCGCGCTACCACGGGCGGCACATCCTCAACCGGCACCCGGACGGGCTGGAGAAGTGCATCGGCTGCGAGCTGTGCGCCTGGGCCTGCCCGGCCGACGCGATCTACGTGGAGGGTGGCGACAACACCGAGGAGCAGCGCTTCTCTCCTGGTGAGCGGTACGCCAGCACCTACCAGATCAACTACGCCCGGTGCATCTTCTGCGGGCTCTGCATCGAGGCCTGCCCGACCCGTTCGCTCACCATGAGCAACGAGTACGAGCTGGCCCGGGACAACCGGCAGGACCTGATCTTCACCAAGGAGCAGCTGCTCGCGCCGCTGCTCGAAGGCATGGAGCAGCCGCCGCACCCGATGCGGCTGGGCGACAGCGAGAAGGACTACTACGTCGGCGCGCTCACCAACCCGGGCACCTCGGCCGGCGCCGAGCGCTCGCCGATGGGCCCCGGCCGGTACCAGGTGGAGGAGCACCCCGGCGTGACCTTCCCCGGCGCCGAGCAGGCCGAGCAGCGGTCCGCCGCCGCGGCGGGCAAGGGAGGCAAGGCATGACCTCGGCTACGGTGCTCGCCGCCGCCGGCCAGGTGTCCGGGGGTGAGGAGGTCACCTTCTGGATCCTCGCGCCGCTGGCCCTGCTCGGGGCGATCGGCATGGTGTGGGCCCGCAACGCGGTCCACTCCGCGCTCTGGCTGGTGCTGACCATGCTCTGCCTGGGCGTGTTCTACGTGCTCCAGGCCGGGCCGTTCATCGGCATGGTGCAGATCATCGTCTACACCGGCGCGATCATGATGCTGTTCCTGTTCGTGCTGATGCTCGTCGGCCGGGACGCGTCCGACTCGCTCATCGAGACGCTGCGCGGCCAGCGGGTCGCCGCAGTGGTCCTCGGGCTCGGCTTCGCCGGCCTGGTGGGCACCGGCCTCTACCGCGCGCTCGACGGCGTCCAGCCGGTCGGGCTCGACGAGGCGAACGGCGAGGGCAACGTCCAGGGCATCGCCCGGCTGCTGTTCACCAAGTACGTCTTCGCCTTCGAGCTGACCTCGGCGCTGCTGATCACCGCCGCCGTCGGCGCGATGGTGCTGGCGCACGTGGAGCGGCGCAAGGCGGACCGGATGGACCAGATCGCCACCATGAAGGCGCGGTTCCGCCCCGGCAACTACCCCGGACCGAAGCCCGGCCCGGGCGTCTACGCCACGTCCTCCTCGGTGGCCACCCCGGCCCGTCTGCCCGACGGCCGGCTGACCGACCGCAGCATCCCGGAGATCATGCCGGTGCGCGAGTTGACGGCCGAGGAGACCGCACCGAAGGGGACTGATCGGTGAGCGCGAGGAGTGCAGCGAAGCGGAGCCCCGCAGTCGCGAACGAAAGGCTGGCACGGTGACCCCGGACTACTACCTCATCCTCGCGGCGGTGCTGTTCACCATCGGCGCCGTGGGCGTGCTGGTCCGGCGCAACGCGATCGTGCTGTTCATGTGCATCGAGCTGATGCTCAACGCGGCCAACCTGACCCTGGTCACGTTCAGCCGGATCAACGGCGACCTGAACGGCCAGATCATGGCGTTCTTCGTGATGGTGGTGGCGGCGGCCGAGGTCGTGGTCGGGCTCGCGATCATCATGGCGATCTTCCGGACCCGGCGCTCGGCCAGCGTCGACGACGCCAACCTGCTGAAGTACTGAGGGGCTCGTGGTGGAACAGATTCTGACGATCGCCCAGTCTGAGCCAGCCGAAGCCGTCACCTTCGCCACGGCGGACGGGATGCTGGGCAGTGTCTGGCTGCTGGTGGCGATCCCGCTGGTCAGCGCGGCGATCCTGCTGCTGCTCGGCAAGCGGGCCGACCGCTGGGGCCACTGGCTGGGCGTGGGCGCCATCGGCGCCGCCTTCGTGCTCGGGCTCACCTACTTCTTCCAGTTGCGCGGGCTGGAGAACAAGCAGGTCGAGCTGAGCCTCTGGGACTTCATGGCGGTCGGCAACCTGAAGGTGGACTTCGGTCTGCTCTTCGACCCGCTGGCCGCGGTCTTCGTCCTGCTGATCACCGGGGTGGGCTTCCTGATCCACCTCTACGCCGTGGAGTACATGGCGCACGACGCGGGCCGGCGGCTGTTCTTCGCGTACTTCAACCTGTTCGTCGCCGCCATGCTCCTGCTGGTGCTCGGCAACAACTACGTGATGCTCTACTTCGGCTGGGAGGGCGTCGGCCTGGCGTCGTACCTGCTGATCTCCTTCTGGTACGGCCGGCCCAGCGCGGCCACCGCCGGCAAGAAGGCGTTCCTGATGAACCGGGTCGGCGACGCCGGCCTGGCCATCGGCATCTTCATCATGTTCGCCGTGCTCGGCACCACCCAGTACGACGAGGTGTTCAACGGGGTCGGCTCGATGACCTCGACCACCGTGCTGGTGCTCGGCCTGCTGCTGCTGCTCGGCGCGGCCGGCAAGTCCGGTCAGTTCCCGCTCCAGGCGTGGTTGCCGGACGCGATGGAGGGCCCGACCCCGGTGTCCGCGCTCATCCACGCGGCCACCATGGTCACCGCGGGCGTCTACCTGATCGCGCGCTCCAACGCGATCTTCTCGGCCAACGAGACGCTCCAGCTCGTGGTGGTCAGCGTCGGCGCGCTCACGCTGCTGATGGGCTGCATCATCGGCGCGGCCAAGGACGACATCAAGCGCGTGCTGGCCTGGTCGACCGTGAGCCAGATCGGCTACATGTTCCTCGGCGTCGGTCTCGGCGGCGGCGCGTACGCGCTCGCCATCGTGCACCTGCTGGCGCACGGCTTCTTCAAGGCCAACATGTTCCTCGGCGCCGGCTCGGTCATGCACGGCATGAACGACCAGGTGGACATCCGCCGCTTCGGCGGGCTGTCCAAGTACATGAAGGTCACCTGGCTGACGTTCATGATGGGCTGGCTCGCCATCATCGGCATGTTCCCGTTCTCCGGCTACTTCTCCAAGGAGCCGATCATCGTGGCCGCGTTCGAGCGGGAGGGCTGGACGGCCTGGCTGTTCGGCATGGCCGCGCTGCTCGGCGCCGGGCTCACCGCGTTCTACATGACGCGGCTGTTCGTGCTCACGTTCCACGGCCCGAAGCGCTGGACCGAGGACATCGAGCACCCGCACGAGTCGCCGAAGCTGATGACCGTCCCGCTGATCCTGCTGGCGGTCGGCTCGGTCGGCGCGGGCTTCCTGCTCGCCACCTCCGTGCCGGACTGGCTCACCGCCACCAACGGGCTCGCCGCCGAGAGCGGGGAGCACGCGCCGGTGCTGGCGCACTGGCTGCTCACCGCGCTGTCGCTGCTGCTCACCGTGCTGGGCGCCGGGCTGGCCTGGTTCCTGTTCCGCTCCGGCACGGCCACCGAGCCGCAGCCGGCCGGCGTGGTGGTCACCGCCGCCCGCCGGAACCTCTACACGGACGCCTTCAACGAGGCGGTCTTCGAGAAGCCGGGCATCTTCCTCACCCGGGCGCTGGTGTTCCTCGACAACCGGGGCGTCGACGGGCTGGTCAACGGCCTGGCCGCCGCCGTGGGCGGGGGCTCGGGCCGGCTCCGGCGGCTCCAGACCGGCTTCGTGCGGTCGTACGCGACCTCGATCCTGACCGGCGCGCTGCTCGTGGTGGCGGCGTTCCTGGCGGTGCAGGCGGGGTGGCTGGCGTGATCGACCTCAACGCGGCCGCCCCCGCCGGCGGGCCACGCAGTCACGACGGAGGTAAGGCCGAATAATGTCCAACTTCCCGTTCCTCTCGGTGCTGACCGTGGCGCCGCTGGTCGGCGCCCTGGTGGTGGCACTGCTGCCCCGCAGCCGTCCGGACCTGGCCAAGCTGGTGGCGTTCGGCTGGTCGCTGCTGGTGCTGGTGCTCTCGGTGGTGATGTGGTTCGCCTTCTCCGCCGGCGGTGACCGGTTCCAGTTCCGCGAGTCGTACCCGTGGATCCCGAACTGGGGCGTGAACTTCACCTTCGAGGTGGACGGCATCGCGCTGGTCATGCTGATGCTGATCGCGATCCTGGTGCCGCTGGTGATCCTGGCGTCCTGGCACGACGCCGAGGCGTCGAAGCGCTCGGTGCCCGCGTACTTCGCGCTGCTGCTCGTCCTCGAATGCACGATGATCGGCGTCTTCGCCGCCGCCGACGTCTTCCTGTTCTACGTGTTCTTCGAGGTCATGCTGGTGCCGATGTACTTCCTGATCGGCAGCTACGGCGGCCACCAGCGGCAGTACGCGGCGGTGAAGTTCTTCCTCTACTCGCTGGTCGGCGGTCTGTTCATGCTGGCCGCGGTGATCGGCCTCTGGGTGGTCGGCGGGAAGACCTTCGACTGGCAGGCGCTGAGCCAGGCGGAGTTCGCCACCGACACGGCCCGCTGGCTGTTCCTGGGCTTCTTCGTCGCCTTCGCGATCAAGGCGCCGTTCTTCCCGTTCCACACCTGGCTGCCGGACGCCGGTGGCGCGGCACCGGCCGGCGCCGCCGCGCTGCTTGTCGGCGTGCTGGACAAGGTCGGCACGTTCGGCATCCTGCGCTACTGCCTCCCGCTGTTCCCGGAGGCGTCGCGCTGGTTCGCACCGTGGGCCCTGGCACTCGGTGTCATCGGCATCATCTACGCCGCGCTGCTGGCGGTCGGTCAGAACGATCTGAAGCGCCTGGTGTCGTACACCTCGATCGCGCACTTCGGGTTCATCGGCGTCGGCATCTTCGCGTTCACCACCCAGGCCGGCACCGGCGCGGTGCTCTACATGCTCAACCACGGCCTGGCCACCGGCCTGCTGTTCCTCGTGGTCGGCATGCTGATCGCCCGGCGCGGCTCGGCGCTGATCAGCGACTTCGGCGGCGCGGGCAAGCTGGTGCCGGTGCTGG
This sequence comes from Micromonospora sp. RV43, assembly GCF_001029515.1. NCBI lineage: Bacteria > Bacillati > Actinomycetota > Actinomycetes > Micromonosporales > Micromonosporaceae > Micromonospora > Micromonospora sp. RV43. Next base: position 38,243 of record NZ_LEKG01000048.1, read on the forward strand.
CCGGTGTGCTCTTCTTCGCCGGTCTCGCCTCACTGGCGCTGCCGGGTACCGCGCCGTTCGTCTCCGAGTTCCTGGTGCTGATCGGCACGTTCACCGTCAACAAGCCGGTCGCGGTGATCGCCACGCTCGGCATCATCCTGGCGGCGGCGTACGTGCTGTGGATGGTGCAGCGCACCACGCAGGGCACGCTGAACCCGGCGCTGACCGAGGTCGAGGGCATGCGCCGTGACCTCACCCTGCGCGAGAAGGTGGTCGTCGCGCCGCTGATCGCGCTGATCGTGCTGCTCGGCTTCTATCCGAAGCCGGTCACCGACGTCATCAACCCCGCCGTCCAGGCGACCATGCAGGACGTCGGCAAGTCCGACCCCGCCCCTGAGGTCGGCAGCGTCCAGGAGGCCGCGAAGTGAGTGAACTGAGGCTGCCGTCGATCGACTACGCGGCGCTCGCTCCCATCCTGATCATGCTGGGTGCGGCGCTGCTCGGGGTCCTGGTCGAGGCGTTCGTGCCGCGTCGTCTGCGCAACGCGGTGCAACTCGGGCTCGCCCTGGTGGCGATGCTCGCCGCGATCGTCATGGTGATTCTCAACGCCGACGACCGGCTGATCACCATCGGCGGCGCCATCGCGATCGACGGCCCGACGCTGTTCCTCCAGGGCGCGATCCTGGTGCTCGCGGTGATGGCGCTGCTGCTCGTCGGTGAGCGCACCGTGGAGCGGGGCGGCGCCTTCGTGGCGCACGCCGCTGTCACCGCCGAGTCGGCGGAGGACCGGCGGCAGGCCGAGGGCGTCGGTGGCGCCACCGAGGTCTACCCGCTGATGTCGTTCGCGATCGGCGGCATGCTGATCTTCGTGGCGGCGAACGACCTGCTGACCATGTTCGTCGCGCTGGAGGTCTTCTCGCTCCCGCTCTACCTGCTCTGCGCGCTGGCCCGCCGTCGGCGTCTGCTGAGCCAGGAGGCGGCGCTGAAGTACTTCATGCTCGGCGCGTACGCCTCGGCGTTCTTCCTGTTCGGTGTGGCCCTCATCTACGGCTTCACCTCCGGCATCCCGGGCCGTACGGCCGGCGTCGACTTCGCCACCGTGCACGCCGCGGTCACCGACTCCCCGTCCAGCCCGGTGCTGCTGTTCGCCGGTATGGCGCTGCTCGCCATCGGCCTGCTGTTCAAGGCCGCCGCCGCGCCGTTCCACGTCTGGACGCCGGACGTCTACCAGGGCGCGCCGACACCGGTCACCGGCTTCATGGCGGCCTGCACCAAGGTCGCCGCGTTCGGGGCGCTGCTGCGCGTCTTCCACGTCGCGTTCGCCGGGGCCTCCTGGGACTTCACCCCGGTGCTCGGCGCGATCGCGGTGCTGACCATGCTGGTCGGCGCTGTGCTGGCGGTCACCCAGACCGACATCAAGCGCCTGCTGGCGTACTCGTCGATCGCGAACGCCGGTTACCTGCTCGTCGGTGTGCTGGCACCGAGCCGTGAAGGGCTCTCCGGCACCATGTTCTACCTGGCCGCGTACGGCTTCTCGGTGCTCGCCGCGTTCGCCGTGGTGACGCTGGTGCGCGACGCCGACGGGGAGGCCACCCACCTGTCCCGCTGGGCCGGGCTGGGCCGCCGCTCGCCGTTCTTCGCGGCGATCTTCACGTTCATCCTGCTGGCCTTCGCCGGTATCCCGCTGACCAGCGGCTTCACCAGCAAGTTCGCGGTCTTCGGCCCGGCCCTGGAGGCGAACCAGGCGTGGCTGGTGATCGCCGGCGTGCTGACCAGCATGGTGCTGGCGTTCCCGTACCTGCGGGTCGTCGTCATGATGTGGCTGTCCGAGCCGGGCGAGTCCACCCCGACGGTGACCGTGCCCGGTGCGCTCACCTCGGCCGCCCTGGTCATCGGCGTGCTCGCCACGCTGGTCCTCGGCGTGGTGCCCGGCCCGCTGCTCGACCTGACGACCGGTGCCGCCGAATTCGTCAGATGACAGAGGTGATCCCACCGGGGGCCGGTACGCCGTGGCGTGCCGGCCCCCGGCGTATCCCCGTCGACGAGCAGGTCGAACGGGTGTGGCATGGTTGAGGACGTGGCGAACCCGGCTGGCGAGCGTTCAGGTCAGTTCGGCGCGCTCGGCCTGCATCTCGCCGACCCGCGCGTCGAAGCCTCAGTGCTGGGCGTGCTCGACCGGGTCGAGACGAGCCTGCGGGCGAGCGTGGCGAGCGCCGATCCGCTGGTGACCGAGGCGTCCCGGCACCTGGTCGAGGCCGGCGGCAAGCGGTTCCGTCCGCTGCTGGTGGCGCTGGGCGCCCAGTTCGGCGACCCGGATACCGACCAGGTCGTCCCCGCCGCCGTGGTGATGGAGCTCACCCACCTGGCGACGCTGTACCACGACGACGTGATGGACGAGGCTGCCGTGCGGCGTGGCGCCCCGAGCGCCAACTCCCGCTGGACCAACTCGGTCGCCATCCTGGTCGGCGACTACCTCTTCGCCCGGGCCGCGGACATCGCCGCCGATCTGGGCCCCGAGGCGGTACGCCTCCAGGCGCGCACGTTCGCCCGGCTGGTGCACGGCCAGATCGCCGAGACGGTCGGCCCGCGCGACACCGACCCGGTCGCGCACTACCTGCACGTGATCGCCGAGAAGACCGGTTCACTCATCGCCACCTCGGCCCGCTTCGGCGGCATGTTCGGCGGCGCGGCTCCCGAGCACGTCGAGGCCCTGGCCGAGTACGGCGAGATCATCGGCGTCGCGTTCCAGCTCTCCGACGACCTGCTGGACATCGCCAGCGAGTCGGTCCAGTCCGGCAAGACGCCCGGCACCGACCTGCGCGAGGGCGTACCCACCCTGCCGGTGCTCTACGCGATGGCCTCCGACGACGCGGACGCGGCGAGCGTACGGCTGCGCGAGATCCTGGCCACCGGCCCGCTGGTGGACGACGCGCTGCACGCCGAGGCGCTGGGCCTGCTGCGGGAGTCGCCGGCGCTCAAGCGCGCCCGGGAGACGGTGCGTAGCTACGCCGAGGACGCACGCGCCCGGCTGGCTCCGCTGCCCGAGGGGCCGGCGCGTCGCGCGCTGGAGTCCCTCTGCGACTACATCGCCGACCGCACCAGCTGACCTCCCGGCCGCCCTCACCCCCTCGGGCTGTCGCCGCCCGTCCGGGCTCTCGTCGATCATGAAGTTGACGGCCGCCCGTACGGCGTGTCGCGCCGCTAACTTCATGATCGACGCGACGGGGCTCGGGGGCGACGCGGACGGTCAGGGGAGGGTGAGGGT